>JABUSX010000337.1 GCA_021442545.1 Eubacterium sp.
TACACTTTTTCCTATGAAAAACGCAATGAAACTACACTTTTTCCTATGAAAAACGCAATGAAACTACACTTTTTCCTATGAAAAACGCAGTGAAACTACACTTTTTCCTATGAAAAACGCAGGAAACTACATTTTCCTATGAAAAGCGCAATGAAATCATACTTTTCCCGTTACAGCAGTTCTGAAGGAAAGGGAGACGACATAACATCGGATCCTGCCGGAAACGATTTCTCCATGTCCATATAAAAAGGCCTGTTTTTGCTGTCCGTGCGGGAAGTCGTGTTCTTTCTCCTTTTTTCATGGTATACTACACCTATCCTGCAGCTTTTATATCGTATTATAGAAGGAAGGACGATCATCCATGTTACCTGAACTCGCTTTTGTTCACTCACTTTTCGCCCCCTGGAGAATGTTCCCGGTAAACCCTGGATCCAAAGAAAAAAAGTCCGGCAAAAAGGCGAAGCCCCTTGACAAAGCCGCATCCGAAATAACAACGGTATGTTCTGATCAAAAGACAGAAACTCCGAAGAAGCCTTCTTCTCCGATGTCTTTGCCTCAGGACGAAAGCGATTCCTCAAAAGAACTGTCCTTTTCCGGGGCTTCGGTGATCAACAATGAAAAGACAGAAGCTCCGAAGAAGCCTTCTTCTCCGGCGTCTCTGCCTCAGGACGAAAGCAGTTCCTCAAAAGAACTGTCCTTTTCCGGGGCTTCGGTGATCAACAACGATAAGTGCCGCATAAAGATCACCGGCATCGATCCCGGCAATAAGTGGGGATACACCCTGAAAGCGAAACTGAAAAACCGCTCTGATGAGACCTGTGTGTTCTCTGTCAAAAATGCATCCGTAAACGGTGTTCAGACGGATGTCCTCTTTGCCTCAGAAGTTGAGCCGGGGGAAAAAGCAGATGAGAAGATCAGCTTCAGATCTCCGTATCTGCAGAAAAATGATATCGGTGATTATACCGATATCGAGATCACCTTCCGGGTCTATGATGATGAAGAGTGGCCTGCTGTCGACATAGCGGAAAAGACCGTTCACATTTATCCCTATGGCAAAAAAAATGCCTCGAAATTTATACGGAAACCGCAGCCGTCCGATCAGGTTCTCGTGGATAACGATGCACTCTCCGTTGTTTTAACAGGGTGTTCGCAGGACAGCTTCTGGGGTTATTCCGCCAATCTGTTTCTGACAAACAGATCCGATAAGACTCTCCTCATCAGAACGGATGATTGTTCGATCAATGACATCCCGTGTGATCCGTGTTACGTAACCGGTCTTCTGCCCGGAAAATGCTGCTTCAGCTCGATCACCTGGCCGAACATTGCTCTCGAAGAAAACAGCATTTTCAATGTTGAGAAGATCGGGTTTACATTATCGGCTGCAGATGAAGAAGACTGGTATGCCGATTCTTATTGCAGGGAGAAAATTACGCTGAATCCCTGACCGTACGTGAATGTTCGTTCTGAGGACCCGCACGGTCCCGGACATTGTGTGAGAGCCGGAAGATGACTTCGCGGCTCTTTTGTTTTACATGGTTCTGATCAGGTCTCATGCACTGCGTAAACTCTGAAAGTATCCCGGTAAGCTGTTCTTTTTTTCTTCTGTTCGGGAAATCATGTTCTTTCTCCCGCTCTCTATGGTATACTACACTTATCCTATAGTTTTTATATTCCAAAAGGGAGGACGCTCATCCATGAAAAAAGCCGCTGCAGTATTTCTTGCACTCGCACTTGTTTTTTCGCTTTCCGCCTGCGGAAAAATGATCCCGGAAGACCTTGCCCCCAAAGGAGATGCGTCCAATATAAAAGCACAGCTCCTTTACAAAGCCGCACCCGAAAAAGCATCCGCATTTCTCAGTCAGAAGGCTTCTTCTCCGGCATCCATGCTGCGGGATGAAAGTGCTTCCGCGAAAGAACCGTCTTTTTCTGAGGTTGTTGCTGTCGACAACGACAAATGTCTCATAAAAATCACCGGCATCGATCCGGACAGTACGTGGGGTTACACACTGAAAACGGAACTCGAAAACCGGTCTTCCGATAAGACCTACATGTTCTGTGTCAAAAGCGCATCCATAAACGGTGTTCAGACAGAGCCCCTGTCTGCAACAGAAGTAGCAGCCGGAAAAAAAGCCAATGACGAAATCAACTTCTTGTCACAAGATCTGGAAGAGAATGATATCGGTGACTATACCGATATTGAAATGACTTTCCGGGTTTATGACAGTGAAGACTGGTCTGCTGACGATATCGCAGAAGAAACCGTTCACGTTTACCCCTACGGAAAGGAAAATGCCTCAAAATTTGTACGGGAACCGCAGGCGACCGATCAGATTCTCGTGGATAACGATACACTCACCGTTGTCTTAACAGGGTATTCGCAGGATGACATCTGGGGCTATTACGCAAACCTGTTTCTGCAGAACAAATCCGATAAGAATCTTATGATCAGTGTTGATGACTGCTCGGTCAACGACATCATGTGCGATCCGTACTATGCAGCCACTCTTGCACCCGGAAAATGCTGCTTCAGCTCAATCACCTGGTCGAACAACACTCTCGAAGAAAACGGCATTTCCTCGATTGAAAATATCGAGTTCGAATTATCGGTTACAGACTACGACGACTGGTTTGCCGATCCCTATTGTGAGGAGAAGATTACTCTGACTCCCGACTTTTCGTAAATCCAGATTCCGGTCAGGGATCACAACGGAGTGTTATTCCTTAAATTTTATCTGTTAACTTACAGAGATGCCGGGGTTATTCCCCGGCATCGTTGTTCTGCACCGTTCTTTACCGCGTGCGAACCTCCTTAAAGAACAGCTTCTTTCCTGACACGGAACAGCTCCCTGTTTTCTGCAAAGAGATTGTTCCCTTCCGTATCGATCGAAACGACAAGCGGCCCGAATTCCTTTGCTCTGAGGATCCACGCAGCCTCAGGCATTCCGAGATCCGCCCATTCCACGCCTTCCACTTCTTCCACGCATGCTGCCGCCAGCACGGCACAGCCGCCCGGAAAAACGGTATGAATAGCTTTCTTCTCCCAGCAGGCCGCAGCCGTTTTTTCTCCCATGCCGCCTTTTCCGATCAGTACCTTTACGCCGGTCTTCTCCAGGAACTCCGCTTCCACGGATTCCATGCGCATGCTTGTGGTCGGGCCGCAGGCTACAAGCTCGTATTTTCCGGGCTCATCCGCCTTTTCCTTCATGATCGGTCCCGCGTGGTAAAGCACACCTCCCTGCAGGTCAACAGAAAGATCCGCATCTCCGCGAAGCATCCGTTCATGCATGGCATCCCGCCCCGTGACCAGCAGGCCGGTCACATAAATGACATCCCCCGTACGAAGGGAAAGAATGTCTTCGTCCGTGATCGGAGTTGTCAGAACAATTTTCTTATCCTCGGTTTCTTCTCTCATACCGCATACATTCCTTTATATGAACAAAATGTGCAGAAAATACATCGTTTTTCTGATTTTCGTGACTGGACAAAAACAAAAGGCTTCAGAAACAGCCGGATAAAACGTAAAGATCCGAAGAAGGCATCCTCATTTTTTCTGATGCGAAAGTACTTCGCAGGAAAGATCCGCCTTGATCCGGATCAGAGCCCTTCTGTGCACCCAGCAGCTCACATACAGTCCCATAGCAAGCGATGCCGGATGACGCCCGGCCTGCTCGATGTGAACCCCCATGACCGAGTGACGTCCTGTTACGCCTCCGGGGCCGATGCCGATTTGGTTCAGATCTTCTTCGATCTGCTCTTCAAGTTTTGCCCCTTCCGGATCGGCATTTTGACTTCCGATCGGCCGCAGGATCGCTTTTTTCGCCAGCTTCGCGGCAACATCCATCGAGCCGGCCAGACCGATCCCGACAAGGAGGGGCGGGCAGGCATTCACGCCAAGCGTCGAGACCTGATCGTATACGGCACGGCGCACCGCATCCAGCCCTTCCAGCGGCGGAAAGACCTTTGCAAAACCGGGCAGGCTGCATCCGCCCCCGGCCATGTACAGATAGATGCGGACTTCATCACTGTGGGGAATGAGTTCCCAGTCGATCCAGGGGATCCGTGTTCCCATATTTGTTCCGGTGTTTTTATCTGCAAAGATCTCCACGACATTCGGGCGAAGCGGTGTTTCCTGTGTCGCCCGCCGTGCCGCTTCCCGAAGGCAGTCCTCCAGTTCATCCAGAAGCGGGAATGCCGTCCCGGCCTGGATAATGTACTGCAGAATTCCCGTGTCCTGGCAGATCGGGCGGTCCAGTTCCTTTGCCATCTCCATATTTTTGAACATGGCATCGTAAAATTCACATGCCATCGGGCTCTCTTCCTCTTCCCGCATTTCCTGAAGACGTGCATACACGTCGTCCGGAAGATATTTCGACGCGTCGGACGTGAACTTTGAAAGAATTTCAATAAGCTGTTCTTTTTTATTATCCATGCAGGATTCCATGATCTTTCTCCTTTTTATACGGCCGGAAGCTGCTGATGATGACACAGCAGACGGCACGGGAGGTTCTCCTGTCTTTCCGGTCAATGCAGCGATGGGGCAGGACTTTTCCGTGATCAGCGCAGCAGACGGCACGGGAGGTTCTTCTTTTCCATGATCAAAACAGCAGACGGCACGGGAGCCTCTTTTTCCCCATAGTCAAAACGGCGGGCAGCACGAAGATTTTTTTCTCAGTAAGGCTGGAAGGTGCCGTGATTGACGCAGCTGACGACGCGGTGGCCTCCCCACCAGGGTACGCAGCCTTCCACGCCGGGGTTGATATTTTCGTTTGTTTCCGCTTCGATCACATCGATCTGGTCTTCGATGATGTGGCCGTAGGTCGTATAATGCGGATCCTCCGTGCTTTTGACGTCTGCAAGAATGCAGTTCAGAGCCGTTCCGTCATCGAGGTAGAACGTCACGAAATCGCCGATCTTTCCGTAGGTCTGTGCACAGGCAATCAGATACATGGTATCGATCACAGCCACATTTTCACTATATCCGCTTCCGTAGCTCCACCACAGCTTCCAGACTTCAAGCGCGTCGAACATCCAGTCCCTGCTTGCGTAATACGGCGTACAGGTATAGACCCATCCGACCTCGTAACCGTTAAAGGTTTCCGGGATCTGCAGCTCGTTTGCACGGTTAAAGCTTTCGACCTGGGTATATTCACGCCGCTGATGCCAGACAGTACGCCCGGGATCCACGGACGAGAACGTATAATAGGCCGCCTTGTTATCGACAAACAGCACCTGTGCGAGCGCCGGCTGTTTTGTCACGCCGGTCTCGGCCATCCGGATCTGTGCTTCTTCACCCGTCAGAACATCCTCTGCCGGCACAAAACCCCGCACATAACCTGATTCTATATAAAACCATCCGTCTCCGCAATCCTCAAGAAGAAAACCGGTTCCGTTTTCGGTCAGCGTTCCGATCGTACGGGCACCTTCCTTCCTTTCTTCCAGGATCGGAAGCTTTTTACGAAGTGAAACGACAGAAACAGGGTTCGCCCGAACCTGACGTACGGTTTCCTTCCTGTAAAGAAGAGCCGGATTTTCGTATACTTCCATAAGCTGTTCGGCATAGGAAGGTTCCTGCAGCCCGTCCGATGCTCCCGCGTCACTCCCGGATGTTCCGTTCGAAAGATCTGCACTTCCGTTCGTCCCGTCTGCATTCATACCGGACGTTCCGGCCGACGGATCCGTATAACCCGCCGGTACCGCAATCTCCCAGGAAGCGATGATGCTGTATCCCGTATTGCCGGACGTATAAGGAGAAAACGTGGATTCCGGTTCGCAGATGAAACCCCGGACCTTGCCGGATTCGATGTAGAACCAGTCTCCTGTTTCTTTCGAGATGATTGAGAAACGGTCACCCGCATGCAGGATACCGGCAGCGGAAGCTTTCCTGTTTCTCCCCGTGTAAACAGTCACATCCACCGGCGCAATGATCTCGTCCGCATAGATCTGCGTAAATCCGGGATCATCCTGAAAATCCGGGATCCTGTAATTATTGCTCACGATATGAAGATCCAGAATGTTTTTGGGATCGGGACCTGTCTTCGTTTCGACGGAAGAACCGCTTTTTGAAGAACTGTTTTCAGATGCGTTTGTCCCGGACGAATCGCTGCCGGCAGATGCAGCCGCAAGATTGACGATCTCTTCTTTCGAAGAAGCTTTTTTCTCTGCATCCCCTTCTGTTTTACCGCTTTTGTTTCCGCAGCCTGCCAGACCCGCCGCAAGTGCGAAACACAAAAAAAGAACGATTATTACTTTTTTCATTGCTTTCACATACTCCCCTGTTTTCATTTTGTAAAAAAAATGAAATATGCATTTAAATTGTACACTATTTCTTTTAAAAATGCAACTCAGGTGGGGATCAAGTGTCTTTCCTTGTGTTAATCCGGACGAAATGTGGGGAGTACATACCGCCTGTATTTTCTGTTATTATGTGTTGACTTTTCAGCGCAAATACAGTATTATCGTTTAGTCACAAAGAGCGCCCTTAGCTCAGTTGGTAGAGCAGTAGACTCTTAATCTATTTGTCCAGGGTTCGAGTCCCTG
>JABUSX010000091.1 GCA_021442545.1 Eubacterium sp.
TCATTCGAAGAACCGTCACCGAAAAACACGACCGCGATCCGGTCCTCTTCCTTTTTCTTCTTGATCGCCAGGGCCGCACCCGTGGCCATGACGGCACTCGTTCCAAGCACGCCGTCCGCACCGAAATAATACTTCGAGGGATCAGCTATATGCATCGAGCCGCCTTTTCCCTTGCAGACGCCTGTTTCCCTGGAAAGGATCTCCGCCATCATTTCGTTCAGATCCAGTCCCTTTGCCACTGCCTGCACGTGGCCTCTGTGTGTCCCGAAAACATAGTCATCCGGTTTCAATGCGAGGATCGAACCGACACCCGTCGCTTCCTCACCGATTCCAAGATGTGTCGTGCCGTGAACCATGCCCTGAGAAAACAGCCACTGGACCTGTTCCTCGAACAGCCTGCCCTGGTTCAGCTTCATCCACATGTCCTTCAGCAATTTTTTTGTATATGCCATTACATGTCCTCCTGCCTGAAAGAAAAGTCTCCTGTCGGCTCTTCTTATTTTTTTCGTATATACTCACAAATTCCGCTGCCGTATATACATACAGCAAGGCTCCCGTTTCAGAGAGCCCTGTTAACTTATTTCATATTTGATAGGTTCATGCTGCGAGAGCATCCGCCGTTTCACGTTCTGTGAACCGCTGCGGAAACATTCTGTCCGCAATCTCCCGGCTGTTCTTCTTATTATGAAGTAGCAGCCTTTGTGGAACGATAGTAGCTGATTCCGTCAAGTGCAACCGCAAGAAGCACGATCACGTTCTTTACGAAGTCCTGCCAGTAGGAAGGAACCATCATCAGCGTCAGTGCATCCTGGATAACGATAACGAAGAGAAGACCGAGAACGGAACCGAGGACGGAACCACGGCCGCCGTTCATGCTGCAGCCGCCGATAACCGCGGCGGAAAGGGCGATCATTTCCTCTCCCTGTCCGGCACTGACGGCAACGCCTGAATAACGGATCATGTAGATGATACCGGCAATACCGGCCAGAGCCGCGCAGGCGATACAGGCAACGATCTTGATCTTGTCGATCTTGATACCGGAATAACGGGCGGCGTTCTCATTGCTGCCGGTGTAGAATACTTTTCTCATGCCGGCGGAATTCCGGACGTAGATCTCTGCGATGATGGCGATCACGATGAAGCACACCGGAGCCATCGGGAATACACCGCCGATCGTTCCTTGCCCGAGGAAGGCGAATCCCTGCTGATCAGCCAGCTGGCGAACCAGAGAAATGGGGGAGCCGCCGGTCAGGATATAGACCAGGCCTCGCGCAATTCCCATGAAACATAGCGAAACAATGAAGTGGGTCAGATGGAGTTTTGTAACCAGAATACCGAGTGCAAGACCGAAGCCTGCCGCAACGAGAATACCGACCAGACTGCAGAGCCACGGGTTTCCGCCTGCACGGATCATGAGGGCTGCCACCGTCATGGAGAGGCAGAGCGTGGAACCGACCGAAAGGTCGATACCGCCGGAGATCAGGATGACGGTCATACCGACAACGACGATACCGTCAACGGCCATACTGGAAATGATGACCTTCTGGTTGCTCCAGGTCAGGAAGTTCTTGTTGATAATACTGAGGACAATGTACATGGCCAGAACGATCAGACCAAGCATGGCCTCACGTTTTTCCATGAACCTCGCGAAAACATTTTTCTGTTTCGGGGCTGCTACTACGTTTCCTGACATTACATTGCCTCCTTATCATACTTGACTGCGCCGGAAATATGGTACACGACCGTATCCGAGTTGAAGTTATCTTCCGGTCCTAATTCTCCGGCCTGATCACCGTCGATATCGATCATGATCAGACGGTCGCAGAGACCGAGCAGCTCATTCATTTCCGATGAAATGATGATTACACCTACACCTTCGTTTGCCAGTTTGCGGATATCCTTGCCGATATCCGACTTCGCGCCGACGTCAACACCTCTCGTCGGCTCATCCAGCAGAATGACCTTGGGGAGCTTTGCCAGAAGCTTTGCCAGAAGTGCCTTCTGCTGATTTCCGCCGGAAAGCCTTCCCACGATCTGCTTCGGGCCTTCCGCCTTGATTCCCAGGTCCTTGATTCCTTTCTCGGCAAGCTTCATCTCCTTTGCACGGTTCAGGAAGATGCCGTTCGTGATCTCACCGATATAGGTCGAACTGATATTTTCCGCAATGGAATATTCCAGAAACAGACCGCTTTTCTTTCTGTCTTCACTCAGAAGAACAAGACCTTTTTCATAGATGTCCGACGTTGCCAGATTATCGATGTTCTCACCCAGGAGAGTTACCGTCCCCGTCTTTCTCTTGCGCAGATTTACCAGGGTCTGCAGGATCTCCGTACGTCCTGCACCGACAAGCCCCGCAAGTCCGAGCACCTCTCCTTTGTACAGATTGAAATGAATATTTCTAAAACGGTTTTTTTCGTCCGTCAGATTTTCCACTTTCAACATAATGCTGCCGTCACTGCGGTCAACATTTTCTGCCTTCGGAGGATAGATATCCGCGATATCACGTCCGGCCATATCCCGGATCAGCTCATTGATTTTGGCTTCCGAGGATTTTCTGGTTGAGATGATCTGTCCGTCACGAAGAACGGTAACACGGTCACTCTGTTCAAAGACTTCTTCCATCCGATGGCTGATAAAGATGATCCCCATTCCCTCTTTTTTCAGCTGGCCGATGATCTTGAACAAAGCCTCTGCTTCGCTCTCTGAAAGAGCCGCCGTCGGTTCGTCAAGAAGCAGTATCCGGCATTTATACGCCAGAGCCTTTGCGATCTCAACGACCTGCTGCTGGGAAATGGGAAGCGAAACGACTGTGGCCTTCGGATCGATCGCATTGCCGACGATCGGTTCCAGAATCTTTGCCGCTTCCTGTTCAACCTTTCTGAAATTTACCCTGAGTGCATTGCTGTCTCCGATGGCTGTCATCATGATGTTTTCCGCGACAGACACATCCGGGCACAGCTCGATTTCCTGATGTACGAACCCGATTCCGAGCTCTTTGGCTTCCAGAACCGAAGTGATCTTTTTTTCCTCTCCGTCAATGCGGATCGTCCCGCCGTTGGCTTCGAACAGACCGCCGATGATGTTCAGCATCGTCGACTTTCCGGCACCGTTCTCACCCAGAAGCGCATGTACTTCCCCGGCTTCCAGCTGAAAGTTGACATCTTTCAGAACTTCATTGGAGCCAAAGCTTTTTGAAATATGTTCAAGTTCCAATAATGCCATTCTGAAGGCACCCCTTTCTGACAGAATGCGGTGGCTCCGGAGCCGGAGCCACCGCCTGGTAAACAATCTGGTTCTTATTCTGCTACGTAGGGCTCTACGAGAGCGTCTGCACCGCTGAGGCCAATGCTCTTAGCATAATCATCAAGATAGAAGCTGGAGGCATTTTCCTTTGTTACGATGGAGAGACCGTTGTCCATGTAGCTGGACTGCCACAGGTTCTGGCCTTCGTCTGCACGGGCGTTCATCGGCTGAAGGATCTCGTTGTGAGATGCCAGGTAGCAGTCGATCATAGCCATGTAACCCTGCAGGTACTGGTCCGGAGCGATTGCGAAGAAGAATTTATCTGCCTGGAGGAGGTCAAGAACTTCTTCAGAGGTATCGCAGCAGGCAACCAGCAGAGCCTGTTCGCCGTTGCCGATTTCGATACCGGCCTGGGCTGCGCCGACAGCAGAGGAAGCTTCCGGTGTGAAGACAGCCTTCAGATCCGGATCCTTCTGATAAGTGGTCATTGTTGCTGTGTAGGTAGCATCTGCATCCTGTCCGGAATTCTCTTCATAGACTTTGATGTCCGGATAGTTTTCTGCAAGGTATGCGATGAACGCATTGTCGCGGGTCTCATGGTTGGTCTGACCTGCGTTTCTCATAACAAGAACGGAACCTTTGCCGCCGAGAGCTTCGCCGATTTCTTTTGCGGCAGCAGCGCCTTCCTTGTTGTTGTCGGAAGTAACATAGGAAGTTCTTCCGGATTCTTCAGAGTCAGATGCGAAAGTAACGATCTCAACACCCTGGTCCATTGCACGCTGGATCGGATCTACGAAAGATTCTGCCGTGATCGGGGATAATACGATACCGGTCGGATTCAGAGCAAGGATCTGGTCGAAAACTTCAACTTCAGCGGAAACATCGTATTCCGGTGTGCCCATGTAGTAAGCCTGAACGCCGAGAGCGTCTGCGCAGTCCTTCATGCCCTGGAATACGGGGTACCAGTACTCAACGCCGGAAACGAATGCACACATATAATATGTTTCACTCGGATCGCCCTTGAGAGCTGAGCCTGCAGCAGTTGCAACTGCTTCGGCTGCCGCTGCTGTTTCAACAGCATCTTCGGCTTCTGCTTCTTCAGCTGCTTCTTCGACAGCTGCCGCTGCATCAAGCGTTCCGTCCTTTGCAGCTTCGGAAACCGCAGCTTCTGCTTCTTTTTCTTCTTTTTCAGCTTCTTTTGCTGCTTCAGAGACCGCTTCTTCTGTAGCTTTCTCTTCTGCTTCAGCTTCTTTTGCTGCTTCGTCTACAGCTTCAGAGACTGCTTTGTCTACTTCTTCAGCTTCTTTTTTAACTTCTTCTTCTGCTTCCTTCACGGCAGCAGACACTGCTGACGCCGCCTTTTCCTCTTCGGTTTTCGGCTTGGAGCAGCCTGCGAGCAGACCGACAGACATTGCCGCGATCGTCACAATCGCTATTACCTTCTTTTTCACGTTTTCTCCTCCTTCTTGTTTGTTGAATCGTTGAGATGTGCAAAAGTGACCAAAAGCTACTCTGAATTCTAAAGTCAAATGGTCAATCCGTCAATAGAATGATTAAAAATGAACCGTTTTGATCGTTGAAAACTCTTAATGACCGTATTTTAGTGACTTTTTATGATCAATTTGACAATTGACAGATATTCTTTTTCAATAATACAATGCTGTCAAAGAAGCATGCCGGCACATTATAATTATTTGAAAATTGAAGTGCGGCGAGGCAAATTATTAGAAGAAATTTCCGCTAAATGAAATCAAGAAAGGTCATAGAGAGGAGGTCACGCAGAATGAACAGTCTCACAGATGTATACAAGGTCAGCAACGGGGTCGGAATCCCCTGTCTCGGCTACGGAACATGGCAGACGCCGGACGGAGACGTCGCAGCGGAATCCGTGAAAGCAGCCATCGATGCCGGATACCGTCATATTGACTGCGCCGCAGCTTACGGAAACGAGATCTCCGTAGGCAGAGGAATTAAGGAATCCGGAATTCCCAGAGAGGAACTGTTCATTACAAGCAAGCTGTGGAACGCCGACAGGGGTTACGAAAAGACTCTGAAAGCATTCGAAAAAACCTGCAGCGACCTGGGCGTAACTTACCTTGACATGTATCTGATCCACTGGCCGGCAAACAAAAAGCAGTTTGCGAACTGGGAAGAGCTGAACGCGGAAACCTGGAGAGCCATGACGGAGCTGTATAAAGACGGCAGAATAAAAATCATCGGTGTCTGCAACTTCATGCCCCATCATCTGGATGTTTTAATGAAAACGGAAGTAAAGCCCATGGTCGACCAGATCGAATTCCATCCGGGCATCATGTGGGAAGACACCTTTGCTTTCTGCAGAGAGCACGATATTCTGATCGAAGCGTGGGGTCCGCTCGGAACCGGCCGCCTGATCTCAAACGAGACCCTGAAGGAAATCGCAGCAAAATACGGCAAGTCGGTCGCTCAGCTGTGCATCAGGTGGTGCCTGCAGCATAATACTCTGCCGCTTGCCAAATCCGTTACGCCGTCAAGGATCGTGGAAAACACAAAAGTCTTCGATTTCGAGATTTCCGCGGAAGATATGGCTGTGATCGACGCCATGCGCAACGTCGGCGGGTCCGGATTCCATCCGGATGAAGCGGATTGGTGATTTTCCGGATACTTCCGGGAACCGTTCTGCGACCGTCTCCCTGAAAATCGCAGAATGCACGGTTTACAAGGTCATTATCCGACTGAATGATCTAAGTTGGATCTTTTTTGGCTGTCAAATGATCCTTGTAAGGTCGTTTTATGACCTTTCTATGATCAATTTGACAATTGACAGACAATCTTTTTCAACGCTACAATAAATGACATAATAAATAAAAATCCCGGGAGAAATCCCCTCATTATTGTACATATTACTGTACTGCTGATGCATGTTTCTTTTTGATGGTGATGAACGGAGGACTCGTCTTGGCAAAACAAAATTTCGGAATCTATGAAAAATCGCTGCCTCGCAGTCTTTCTCTTCCTGAAAAACTGCGTCTGGCAAAGGAACTCGGATTTGACTATTTTGAGATCAGCACGGACCAGACAGACGAATTTCAGGCGCGGATGAAGGAAAGCCGTGAATACCGGCGCGTTCTCCGGGAAGCGATCTGGGAATACGATATGCCGATCTGGACCATGTGTCTGAGCGGAACCAGGAGCTGCCCGATCGGCAGTCTCGATCCCGCAATTTCGGGGCGCGGCATGGAGCTTTCCGTCGATTCCATCCATTTTGCCGCAGACATCGGTCT
>JABUSX010000183.1 GCA_021442545.1 Eubacterium sp.
GTACTTCGTATGAGGAAGGAGCCATTTTTCGGAGAAAAATGTGCGGACTCCGAATATTTTTACCTCACAAATTTCGTAATAAAAGTTTTCCTGTGGATGGGGCAGGGTCCTGCACTCTTCAATGCCTCAATATGTGCAGCCGTCCCGTACCCTTTATTCGATGCAAAGGCATACTCCGGAAAGCAGGCATCAAAAGCCTCCATCAGATGATCTCTCGTCACCTTTGCCAGAATACTCGCAGCCGCGATACTCTGGCTTCTCGCATCTCCCTTCACGATCGAGACCTGCCGGCAGGAAAGATCCGGAATATGCACTGCATCCACAAGTGCCAGATCCGGTCTGATCCGTAATTTTTCCACGGCCATATACATTGCTTCGTAAGTAGCCTGCAGGATGTTGATCTCATCGATCCGTCTGTGATCGGAATACCCGATCGCATAAGCAAGTGCCTTTTCCCGTATCTCAAGATACAGTTCTTCCCTGCGTTTTTCCGTCAGCTTTTTAGAATCGTTAATATATAAAATACGGCAGTCCTTCGGAAGGATCACTGCCGCTGTTACAACCGGACCGGCCAGAGGCCCCCGCCCGACTTCATCAATTCCGCAGATATACGGATAATCAGAATATTTCTTTTCAAATTCACAAAGAGCCTCGACCCTCTCCTCTTCCCGGAGAAGCTTCAGGGCACGTTTTTGTTCTGCTTCCTCTTTCTTAGTCATGATTCTGTACAACCATTCATCCAGCCGGTCATCACATTTAACCGGTTTTAACTGACTTTATCGGTACGTAAAAATTTTTCGCCGGTATAATTTCCTTCCGCGTTATTCGTTTTCTTCCTCCGGCGGCTGTTCCACCGTGATCCGCCCGAGCCTGGCATGACGGAAATCATCCAGAAGCAGCAATGCCGCTTTTTCCGTATCATAACGATTTCCGGGAAGCAGACACCCCCTGCTTTCTGCGATCGCAGCAAGGATCTTCTGATCAGCAAGAGCTTCACCGTTTCCGTACTCTTCGTTAATACCGTATCGTTCCGAAAGTCTGCCGCCATATTGCTTGCGCAGAAAAGAGACGAGATGAAGCGCCAGTTCTTCTGTCGGCAGAATATCATCCTTGACCGAACCGATCCATGCAAGGCGCATGCCTGCTTCCGGATCATCAAATTTAGGCCAGAGAATGCCGGGCGTATCCAGAAGATCCAGGCCGTCGCCGAGATGGATCCACTGCTGTCCTCTCGTCACGCCCGGTTTATCTCCCGTTCTGGCAGATGCCCTGCCGGCCAGAGAATTGATCAGCGTCGATTTGCCGACATTCGGAATGCCGGCAACCATAACGCGTATCTTGCTGTTTCGAATTCCGCGCCGCTTATCACGTTCCAGTTTCTGATGGCAGGCTTCTCTGGAAAGAGCAAGGATCTGCTTGCGTATATTGCTTTTCCTGGAATCCATGCATAAAACCTGAAGCCCCTGTTTTCTGTAATATTTCTCCCAGGCAGTACTGCTTTCCGGATCTGCCAGATCGGCCTTATTCAGAATCAGAAGAACGGATTTTCCGTTTTCCATAGCACGGATATCCGGATTCCTGCCCGAAAGAGGAGCACGCGCATCGATCAGTTCCATAACCAGATCGACCAGCTTAAGATTCTCCTGCATTTCCCGTCGGGCCTTTGTCATATGCCCCGGATACCACTGTACATCCATTATTTCAGGCCTCCAAATTTTCCGATCGGCCAGGTACGCAGCCAGATCTTTCCGGCAATACGCTTCTTCCGGACATTCCCCACAGATGCATACCGGCTGTCTTCACTGCCGTTGCGGTTATCTCCGAGCACAAAGTACTCATCATCGCCAAGCGTGATGGGGTCTATGGCAAGTCCAGGATCCACCATAGCCGGAAAGGTTTCATCCAGATACGTCTCTCCGTTTAATACGATCTGTCCGTTCACGATCTGGACGGTATCCCCCGGGATCCCGATGATCCGCTTGATATGAAGATTCTCCGCCTCTTCATCCGTATTTCTGTAGGCGATAATATCCCTGCGTCCCGGAGATCCGAAGCGGTAGGCAAGGGTGTTCATCAACAGCGTATCTCCGGAAGAGATCGTCGGTTCCATCGAATTTTCTCTCATTGTGACGGAACGCAGAAAGAAAGTCGAAACACCATAGGCAAGGATGACTACAAGGAGAATCTCCAGCACAAAGATGAGAATACGAAAAAGGAGCGCACGCGAACGCCGCTCCCTTCTTCCTGATCTTACTCTTTTCATCTGTTTTCTGCGGCTTTGACTTTGGCTGCTTTGCCGATGCGGCCACGCAGATAGTTCAGTTTCGCACGTCTGACTTTACCGCGGCGGACAACTTCGATCTTTTCCACATTCGGAGAATGCAGCGGCCATGTCTTCTCAACGCCGATTCCGTTTGAAGTCTTGCGCACTGTAAAGGTTTCACGGCTGCTTCCGCCCTGGCGTTTCAGAACGACACCCTCGAAAACCTGGATTCTTTCCCGGTTTCCTTCTTTGATCTTTCCGTAGACACGTACCGTGTCGCCGATGGAAAACTTACCGGGTGCTTCTTTCATCTGCGCTGCTTCAATCTGTTTGATGATCTCATTCATAACTGTTATCTCTCTTTCTTATTGTAATGGATGTTCATATCACCGATCAACGTGACAGCGGACCATCTTTTATGCCGTTACAGACTGAAAAATTATATATCAGCCGTTCCAAAAAAGCAAGCGGTTTCTGCCCGCAGACCTTAAAGGATTTCCTGTCAGCTGAACTGCGGTCCTTTTCCTGTAAACTGTGAATTGTACAGCGCCGCGTAAAAGCCGTCCAGTTTCATAAGCTGGTCATGATTTCCGGTTTCAAGAACATCACCATCTTTCATAACAATGATCAGATCGCTGTTCTTGATCGTAGACAGACGGTGCGCAATGATGAAGCTTGTTCTGCCTTTCATCAGCTTATCCATCGCATCCTGGATCATAAGCTCTGTACGGGTATCCACACTGGATGTTGCTTCGTCGAGGATCATCATTGGTGCGTTCTGGATCATCGCCCTGGCGATCGTCAGAAGCTGCTTCTGTCCTGCGGAAAGACCGCATTCCGAGTCAAGAACCTGGTTATAGCCATTCGGCTGCTGACGGATAAAGCCGTCACAATGCGTCGCCCTGCAGGCCGCATAAACTTCTTCATCCGTGGCAGAAGGCCTCGAAAACTTCAGATTTTCCATAATGGTTCCTTCAAAAAGCCATGTATCCTGAAGAACCATTCCAAAGAGATTCCGGACATAGCCGCGCTTCATCTCTCTGGTATCCACACCTTCGATCTTTATCGCACCGCTGTTGATTTCGTAGAAACGCATCAGCAGATTGACCATCGTTGTCTTGCCGGCACCCGTAGGACCGACAATTGCAATTTTCTGTCCCGGTTTGCCGATTTCGGAGAAATCATTGACAATGACACGGTCTTTCGTATAACCGAACCGGACATGTTCGAAGGAAATATTTCCTTTGATTTCCGGAAGAGTCGTCGTCTTGTGGCTTTCGTCCGCTTCTTCTTCCTCTTCAAGGAACTCATAGATACGCTGTGAGGAAGCAACCGCCTGCTGCATGGTAGCGATACCCTGTGCAATCTGCGTGATCGGAGCCACCAGCTGACCGACGTAACTGACGGCCGCAACCGTGATCGCGATATAGTTGTTGATCTGCTCGGGAGACGATCCGGATTCTTTTGACATATTCGCAACGATGATACCGCCTGCGATCGCAACAACAACAAACATCAGATTTCCGAAAAATGTCATGACCGGAATGCTGACGCTGGAATAATAGTCGGCCAGTGACATTGTTTTTTCCAGTTCGAGATTTTTGACAGCAAACTTATCATTGGTGCGTTCTCCTGCATTGAATACACGCAGGATGTTGAAACCTGTGTAGCTCTCTTCCGCCTGAGAAGAAATATCTGCCGTCAGTTTGCTGCGGTTAAGGAAATGCTTTTCCGCGACGGTTGAGATCTTTGTCAGAATCGCAAAAACGATCGGAAGCAGGAGTACCGTTACCAGCGCGATCCGCCAGTCCAGTATAAACAGGATGATCACGACACCGATCATGGTGATCACAGACACGATGACCGTTGACAATGTCAGATTCAATGAGTTTCCTGCAATATCGACATCATTTGTCAGATAGGAAAGAACGGTTCCTCTGTCCCTGGTATCGAAATAATTCAGCGGCATACGATTCATTTTAGCCGTCATTTTATTACGCAGTTCCTGCATGCCTCTTCCCACGACACCGGCTACGATATGGGTCTGAAACCACTGAAAGAAGCCGCCGACTCCCAGAAGAATGATCGATATAACGCAAAGCAGACCGATCCTGTCCATGTTCATGGTGCCGTTCGTCGTATAGTTCAGAATTTCTTCCGAGACCAGCATCAGTACAAGCGGTGCGATCAGATTCAAAGCACATCCGACAACGGACATCACGATGCCCGCACGCATTTTTCCTTTTTCTCTGTTCAGAAGGCCGAACAGTTTTGAAAGGGAATCTTCACCTTTTACATTCTGTTTTTCATATTTATTATTCATCATCAGCCCTCCTGAATCCCGAGTTCTTCGGCAGTCATCTGTGACAAGGCGATCTCGCGGTAGATCGGACAGGTATCCAGCAGCTGTCTGTGTGTGCCGATACCCATGACGCGGCCTTCATCAAGACAGACGATCTGTCCGGCATCCAGAATTGTACCGACACGCTGTGCAACAATAACATTCGTCACACCGGCACAGCGCTTTTTGATCTCTCCGCGCAGGATCTTATCCGTCCGATAGTCCAGAGCTGAGAAGGAATCATCGAAAACAAAGATCTCCGGTTCCATGACCAGGGCTCTGGCGATGCACAGACGCTGTCTCTGTCCGCCGGATACGTTTTTTCCGCCCTGAGAGATCTCATAATCCACTCCCCCGGGAAGCTTGCTTACAAATTCTTTGGACTGGGAAATGTCCAGAGCCTTATCGACCACAACGGGCGAGGCATCCGGACGGCCGATCGTAATATTGTTCTGAAGCGTGTCATGGAAAAGATACCCTTTCTGGGGCACATAACCAAACCTGGCATTCAGGTCTTCTGTTCTGTAATCTTTGACATTCACTCCGTCGACCAGGATCTCGCCCTTTGTGACATCCATAAACCGGAGAAGCAGATTGATGATCGTGGATTTACCGGAACCGGTAGCACCGATAAAGGCAATCGTTTCGCCTTTTCCGACTTTGAAGGATACATTTTCCACAACTGGCCTCTCCGCGCCCGGAAAAGTAAATGTGACGTTCTTGAATTCGATCGTTCCTTCTTCCCTGATCTCCGGCGTGGATTCGGCGCCTTTTACGGCAGGTTCGGTATCGATGACTTCATTCACACGATTTGCACAGACAATCGTTCTGGGCATCTGAAGCATAACCGCGACAAGAAGTATGAATCCGGTAAGGATCAAAGCAGAAAACTGAACAACGACCGCAATATCCGCGTACTGGAAAGTCGGATCATTGCCGGCGATCAGATTGGCACCTATAAAATAGATGGCAACATTCAGTGCACCAAAGATGAGCTGAACAATCGGTGTAAGGAGGTTCAGACCTCTGTTGGAAAAAACTTCATCCTTCATCAGCTTTTCGCTGATACCGGCAAATTTATCCTCCTGATATTTTTCCGCCGTATAGGCGCGGATAACTCTGAGACCGTCCAGGTTTTCACGGGTGACCAGTGCAACCTTATCCAGTCTTCCCTGAATGGCATCGTATCTCGGAAGCACGATCTTCAGGACAATAAGAATGAATGCCATGATCAGGCCAAGCGCAATAGCGATTGCCAGTGTCATCTGCCATTTTCCGAGGAAGACCATACCGATAATGGCCGCAGCAGCAATAAGGGGCCCGTACAGAACAAAACGGAAGAAAATGTTTAAGGTATTACCGACAAAGGTAAGGTCATTTGTTGTTCTGGTTACAAGAGTAGAAGTGGAGAATTTATCCATTTCCGGGAAGGAAAAGGTTCCGATCCTCTTAAACAGCTGGTATCTGGTTACCGATATGGCTCTTGCCGTAACCATACTGGAAAGCTTGCTGCTGATAACGGCAGTAACGGCACTGACGCCCGCAATCAGAAGCATATAGACTCCCTCAACAATAACGGTTGTGACCGGGTCCTGAATCTCCCTTGCCTCCTGCAGAACCTTTATGATCTTCCCAAGCTGAATGGGAAGCAGAAAGTCGCAGACCACATTTGCCACGACCACCAGGACAATGATCAGTATCATCCACCACTGTCTTCCAATGCGTCCTATGATTTTAAACATAGTATCTTCCTCTCCCGTAAAAATCTTCCGTTTCTGTCCGGCAGTGCAAAGCAGTCTCCGGAGGAAACAAACCTCAGGCAAAAATCTTTATCAGCAAAAGCCAATATTTGTCCAGATTAACCCATTCTTTTTCATATGTCAATAAATCATAAAATA
>JABUSX010000136.1 GCA_021442545.1 Eubacterium sp.
GAAGACCACCGCCCGCTTTATGACTGGGTCGTGCAGAACGTCGGTTTTGAAAGACCGCCGCGTCAGATCGAGTTTGCAAAACTGTATCTGACGAATGTCGTAACAGGTAAGCGTTACATTAAAAAGCTGGTCGAAGACGGCGTCGTGGACGGATGGGATGATCCCCGCCTGGTGTCGATCGCAGCTCTTCGCCGCCGCGGTTATACGCCGGAGTCGATCCGCCGGTTTGTTGAACTCTGCGGTGTCTCCAAGGCACAAAGCTCTGCGGATCTCGCTATGCTTGAATACTGCATCCGGGATGATCTGAAACAGAAGGCTTCACGTATGATGGCCATACTGGATCCGGTCAAGCTGGTCATTGACAATTATCCTGAGGGACAGACCGAAGAACTGGAAGCTCCGAACAACCTGGAAAACGAGGCGCTCGGAACACGAAAGATCCCGTTCGGACGGGAACTCTGGATCGAGAGAGATGACTTCATGGAAGAGCCGCCGCGCAAGTATTTCCGCATGTTCCCGGGCAACGAGGTGCGCCTGATGTATGCCTACTTCGTAACCTGCACCGGTTTTGAAAAAGACGAAAACGGAAAGATCACGACGATCCACTGCAGCTATGATCCCGCAAGCCGGGGCGGAAACAGCCCGGACGGACGCAAGGTAAAAGGCACGATCCACTGGGTTGCCGCACATGCGGCAGGTGACGTAACCTGCAGGCTTTATGAAAATCTGATCAACGAGGAAGAAGGCGTTTACAACAAGGAAGACGGATCCATGAACCTGAACCCCGACTCCCTGATCATCAAAGAAAACTGCAAAGTCGAGCCGGCTCTTCTGGAAGCCAAAGCCTATGACAGCTTCCAGTTTGTCCGGAACGGGTTCTTCTGTACAGATGCGAAACTTTCCGAAGAAGGGAAACCCGTATTCGGACGGATCGTGAGCCTGAAGAGTTCCTTCAAGCTGCCGGCGCAGTCCTGAATCTGAAAAATCCCTATAAACAACTGCCGGCTCAGTCCTGAGCCGGCAGTTGTTTACTTCTCCTGCTCGTAAAGAGCCAGTTTCTCACGAACCTCCTGCTGCAGAGCAAGGCGGGCGGCGTGATCTTTGCGGGCCTTTTCCATTACCTCAGGGCCCAGCCTGTCGGCATAGGGAACGACTTCATCGTCATAAATCCTGAGGGTATCGGCAATAAACGTGAGACGGATTCTTGCCCCCTCCAGTTTTTTGTTGTTGGAAATGCCTCCTTTGCGATGACGGCCGGAAACCCTGTCAATATAACGGAAGGAAATACCCTCACGGGCAAGAATAATGTGGGTGGGCCAGTCCTCAACCAGCTTATACCGCTTTGAGAGCCCATCCGTCAAACGCAGAACTTCACGCCGGTAGAAAGTGCCCATAGCAGGAAGAATACATTTCGAAGCGAGGGCACGGAAAAGTTCCTCGGTGTCACCTGAGTTGATAAGTGCCGCAGTCTCCTCGCTCACGAAGAGACGCTCAACGTTCTCAAGAGTCTCATCACACATAGCAACGTTTGACATTAAAACCTGCACATCCGGAGTCTCTCTGAATGCATTTACCGCTGCCTCCACTACACCCTCATCGTTCAGAACATCATCGGCAGCCAGAAGCGTCACGATTTCTCCGGTACACAACGGATACAGACGTTCCAGATGAGCAACGGTGCCGAGATTTTTGCTGTTCGTGTTATATTTCACCGAACGGAGGTTTGTTCCGCGTTTCTCCTCTACGTAAGCTCTTACTGCTGCCTCGTCATATTCTGTGGAGCAGTCATCACTGACAATAAGCTCAATATTGCCATAGCTTTGAGATAAGATGGAATCGATGGCACTGTAAATATATTCGACGTTGTTGTACGAAACAATTATGACGCTCACGCGCATATCATTCTCACAGACGGAGCGCGTTTCCTTATCCTTCTTTAACGCGGATACCGCAGTCTGAATAACTCGTTTAAGTGTATCGCGGACGGAGCTCATTTTTTTATCCTGATTTAGCTCTTGTCCGATCTTAGCGTTGATTTCAGAACAAGCAGTGCCCCCAACACACATCTTCCCCTGCATATTTACCGACTCCTTAACACCTTCAAAACACATATATCTGTCATTCACTCTTACACTTCCTTTTCAAAGAAATCCGATATAGCTGAATTTATCTGATCCGATGCTTCCTGATTTCTCCTTACCGGCCAACCTATGCCTATACGGTATTGTCACCTACTTTCATGGGTGTTATACTACCTGCGTTCTTAAAAACGGAAAGGAACTGATTATGAACGAATCGAAAAAAGAAGATATCTTCGATCGTCTGATGCATCTCCCGGTCCTGCGCGTCTTCGAACCGTTTTACAAACGTTATAAAGAGGCTCTGCTGTACCTGTTTTTCGGAGGCATCACTTTTTTTCTGAATATCATCCTCTTTGCGCTGATCGGCCGCTTTACAAATATCAACGAACTGGTCAACAACGTGATCTGCTGGATCATCTGTGTGCTCTTCCAGTTTTTCACAAACCGAACCTGGGTCTTTGACGCAAAAGTCGAAGGCGCCGGCAGCTTTTTCAAACAGATGGCCGGTTTCTTCGGCGGCCGGCTGTTTACGCTGGTTGTAGAAGAAGTTATCCTCGCTGTCTTTATTTCCTGGCTCGGTCTCAATGCCATGGTTGTGAAGATCCTGGCCCAGGTCGTTGTGATTGTGCTGAACTACGTTATCAGCAAATTCATAGTCTTCAAAAAGAAAACCTGATTTTTCTTTTTATCTTAAACCCTATGAGATCCTGCAGAGTTTCATAATATTCTGTCAGGATCTCATTTTTTCAGGTATACATTTTTCCGTACCCGATCTTATAAGTCCATGAAAAACCCGATAATACTCTGTGAAGATCTCATCATTTTCATAGTCATAGCTTTCTCAGGATTTCCGATCAGGATCAAAAATTTCCGGAATCACTGTTTTGTGAAAATCTTATTGTTATCTGTTTCTGAAGGAATCATCTTCCTCCCGCTCATGCTCTTCCTCTTCCTTACGGCTTTTCTTCAGACGGATCATCACGATCAGGATAATCACAAAGACCACGATCAGAATAATCAGAGCGATCCAGATACCCGTATTCCCTCCCGAGGGTGCGGATGTCGGCGTAGGGGTTATATCCGTGACAGTGATGCTGGTGGCTGCACTGCCGTTATCCCATACGATTTCAAACGAATGTGCACCGACGGAAACGGTTTCCAGGAAGGCACTTTTCAATGTAATGACCGTGGAGCCGGGAGCAGCCTCATAGGCCGCAGCATCCAGAACGACACCGTCAAGTTTTACATCGCTGAAAAGGTTAAAATCCCCATCTCCTGTAATGACGAGATCCTGTCCGCTGCCCTTGGTCCAGATGCTGTTCATGCCCTTTGTGATCTTGTAGCTTCCTCCGCCCGCAAGAGCCGCATAAGCTTCCTCCGCTTCAACGAGCACTGAATAGGTGGTAACCAGTTGTTTCTCATCCGAAGTCAACGCGTCATACGCATTCCTTGCAGCGTCGATCAAAGTTTTGCAGGCATCCGTGTATGCAACCGTCCCGATCGCATTGATCTTGCTGATGCAGTCATTTATTCTTACCAGAGAAGCATACTGAGCTTCGGCATCCGTCAGTTTATTGTAGTTGGTCACCAGTTTTTTATCGTCTGCAGATAACGCATCGTACGCTTTGCGGGCCGCATCGATCTTAAGCTTGCAGTCATTCGAAAAACCGACCGGTCCGATCGCATCGATCTTATTGATGCAGTCCTGCGCAGAACCTCCCAGTTCCCAGCAGGCCCAGAACTGTTTGTCACCTGTTTCGTCCGTACCGATCTGTATAACCGGCTGTCCGTTGAATCCGTTATCGGCATACCAGCCTTTGAAGATATAACCGGATCTTGTCACATCTGTCGGAAGAATCACACCCTGGCCAGCCGTATATCCCGAAATATTTCCGGAATTGATCGTTCCTCCGTTCGGGTACAGTGTTACGGCGTAGATCTGATTTCTCCAGAACGCATATAACGTTGAATCCTCTGTCTTATCCCAGGCACGTGCACTGGAACCGTTTTCGGCATAGTACTGCGTACCTGCTCCGTTCTGCTGATCAAAGTAACCGCCGAACGTATATCCGCTGCGCTGCGGCATGCCGGCCGCCGGCATATCTGCGCCATAGGCTGCGGTAACGAGCTCCGTGCCACCTGTGCCGCCCATGCTGTCGAGCGTAACATTGCAGAGAATCTCATTCGAGGCCCACTCTGCGTAAAGTCTGACAACATCGTTTTCCGCATAAGCCGAAAGTTCTGCAGAATCACCTCCGTTAAGCCAGATCCCCGTTCCGTCCGGCGCCGTGTTCCAGCCGTCAAAGCTGTATCCGCTTTTTTCAAGATTGCCTACATTACCCGGCAGAATTACGGAGTCACCGTATGTGACCACCAGAGTGTCCGGAACGCTGCCGCTTTCTGCCCCGTTCTCTTCAAACATGATCTGATAAAACTGTTCATCTTCGATCCAGTCCGCATACAGAGTAATGTCCTTACCTGGCATTACATCTTCTTCAAAATCCCACGGCTTCGTGAGTTTTTCGTTTTTCATCCACCCGGCGAAACTAAATCCGTCTCTTACGGGATCCTCCGGTTCCGGAATAAAGTCTCCCGGAACTACGTACTCGTCTTCAACCTCCGATCCTCCGTTCGACTCAAAGGTCACCTTATACAGTATCTCTCCCTCATCTCCGCCCTCATCTGCGTATACAGCCGACGGCATCGCGGAAAACAGAAAGGTAAGCATGAATACCACGGCAAGTAAAACAGAAAAGATCTTATTTGTTTTTTTCATGAAAACCTCCGATCCGCCGCCATACAGAGGCAGCAGAAAAACTGATGAAGAATGACCCGTTGCTCAGACCCCGGGAATTTCCTGTTATCATACGTTCTATTATACCCTTAATCTTTTTATGTTGTATAACGGATATGTCAGAGAGACAAGATATTTTTTATCGGAATATATTTATAAGCTGATATTCATTTCTTTCTATATATTCCTCTTGTTTTCGGTTTTTGTCTGTGATATATTGAGCGTAAAGAGTGCTGCCGGCAAACGGTTGGCTCTCGGTGGTTTGTGAAGTAACCGACCTCTTGAGCGATTTGGCGGTTACTTCTTTTTTATCTGTATTATCAGACCTATAATCCCTACAATCAGAATTCCCAGCTGAAAAATTCCATCGTATGTGACCATGGCGCCCTCCTTTCCGGAGAGTCTTCCAAAGGGCTCTCCATTTACCGGGAGCCAACCACCTGCCGTTTCTGACAGCACTCATATCTTTATCATATATCGGTTTTTATATACTGTCAATATATTAAATATTCTTATTGTATTTCTTGACCATATTCACCGTCTGAAGCCTGAACTCAAATTCCTGCCTTTCTTTCTCCGCGAGCGTCGAAAGCATCCCGCCCGCAAACAGCGACAGCAGCGCCGCCATGGCCATGAATCCGCTCACGATCAGAGTCGGAAAACGAGGCACCAGCCCCGTCTGAAAATATGTCACCAGGATCGGAATATCCATGATGCAGATGATCACGATCAGGATCGCAGCCAGAAGTCCGAAGAATCCCATCGGCTTATAATTCCGGTACAGGCGTGCAATTGTAAACATGACCTTTGCGCCGTCCGAATACGTATTGAGCTTCGATTCGCTCCCCTCCGGCCGGTCGCGGTATTCAATAACCACATTTTCAACCTGCATGTTCTTGTCCACGGAATGGATCGTCATCTCCGTTTCGATCTCAAAACCATGGGAAAGAACCGGAAACGTCTTTACAAACTGATAACTGAATGCGCGGTAGCCCGTCATGATATCCCGTATATCAGAGTGAAACAGGCGGTTGATCGTATTCCGCACAAGATCATTTCCGAAATTATGGAAGGGCCGTTTGTTCTGTTCGTAATAGGTCGACGAGAGCCGGTCTCCCACGACCATATCCGCACCGTGTTCCAACACACAATCCACCATCTGCCTGCCGAATTCTGCCGGATAGGTGTCGTCCCCGTCGACCATAATATAGGCCTCCGCATCGATATCCCGGAACATCCTGCGGATCACATTTCCTTTTCCCTGATGGAATTCTCTCCGTACGACCGCTCCCGCTGCCTCAGCAAGTGCGGCTGTATTGTCCGTGGAATTGTTGTCATAAACATAGATGACCGCCTCCGGAAGGGCAGCCTTCCAGTCCGCGATCACCTTTTCAATCGTTTTGCTTTCGTTGTAGCAAGGAATTAAAACCGCTGTTTTATCCATACACTCCTGTTTCCGTTTATTCAAACACTTTTACAGCTGCTTTTCAGATATTCGTTTGTGTTCCAGAAACATTATATGCTCACTCACTTATGATTGACGCACAACAATACGTTTCAGCTGCGAACCGTATTTTTTCCACATTTTTTTCAGGAGGAACGATATGAACATGATCAGGAAAG
>JABUSX010000322.1 GCA_021442545.1 Eubacterium sp.
TTCAATGATCCTTTTCAATGATCCTTTTCAATGATCCTTTTCAATGATCCTTTTCAATGTATTCTCATGATATACGGATTTCTCCGCACTTCGTGCTTTCGAAATCCTGCAACCATTCGGATTCCGCTCGCTTTTCTTCGAAAACCGGCTCCTTCCTCATGCTTGTTCGGGTCTCAAGGTCATGAACCGGCATGCAAGCATTCCGTTCATGACTTTTCGACCCGCTATCATTCGATGTTTTGAATCTGTTCTCTGATCTTCTCGATCACGGTTTTCAGGGTTACGCCCCAGTCGGAGGTCGCCATATCCCCGGATTTCGAAAGGATCGTATTTGCTTCCCGGTTCATCTCCTGGGTTATGAAGTCCAGCTTCCGTCCGATCGAACCTTCTCCGTTCAGTGCTTCCCGCATCTGGGCAACGTGGCTTCTCAGCCTGACGGTTTCTTCGTCCGTGCAGATCTTATCGGCAAACATGACCACCTCTGCAGATATCCGGCTCTCTTCCAGCCGTCCCTCATCCAGAAGATCTTTGATCTTTTCCCGGAGTTTTGCCGTATAGGCCGCCATCATCTCGGGCTCATGCTCCGTGATTTTTTCTGCAATCTGTTCCAGTTCATCCAGCTTGCCGAGAAGATTTTCCCTGAGACGGTTTCCCTCGGCCCGCCGTGTTTCCGAAAAACGTTCCGCAGCCATACGCAGAACGGGCAGAACATCATTCCGGCGTTCCTCTTCATCGGGTGTTTCTTCTTCTACGTGAAGAACTTCAGGCATTGAAAGCAGCCTGCTGACTTTCAGATCATCTTCAACGCCAAAGGCTTCCGTCAGCTTTCTTCCGCATTCCAGATACTGACCGGCCAATGCCATGTTTACATGAAGTACGGAAGCCGTATCTCTTTCATCCTTGTAATTGATAAAGACATCCACCTTGCCCCGGCAGGCATATTCCTCAATTACAGAACGAAACTCCGATTCAAATGCATACAGATCCCTCGGCATCCGTATATTGCATTCCAGATAGCGATGATTGACCGAACGGATTTCAACCGTTATATTTCTTTCATTTTCACGGACTTCAGCCTTCCCGTAGCCCGTCATGCTGTAGAGCATGAATCTTTCCTCCCGCAAACTGATAATTCTCTGATCCCTTTAAATTCCGGTTCCGGCTTCTCTTACTTTTTCTCATCTGCCGAAGGGCTGTTCAGCTGAATGTTGATTGCCGTAATCAGTGCATCGATGGAAGCCCGTATGATATCAGGATCCACGGCTGCTCCCCAATACGTCCTGCCGTCCTTGTCTTCGATCCCTACATAAGCGATTGCTTCCGAACTTGTGGAATGTGTCAGAGCATGCTCCTGATAGGTGATCAGATGGAAATCCAGATTATGCGCTTCTTTCAGAGCATTGCTGACCGCGTTCAGACGCCCGTTTCCTACGGAAACCACTTTGGCAAAATCGCCGTCTCCGTAAGCCGTATTGACCTCTGCTTCGATCCGCCCGTCTTCGAGCTGGGCAAAATGAACACCGTCGACACAGATCGGGGAGACCTTGTCTTCGAATGTTTCCTTGAAAAGACTGTAAATCTCATCCGGATGCAGCTCTTTATGGAGATGATCAGAACGATCTTTAGCTGCATAGCCCATCGCTTCACGCATCTTCTTCGGAAGGATGAGTCCGAAGTTTGTTTCCAGAACATAGCCGACACCGCCCTGTCCGGACTGACTGTTGATCCGGATGACATCGGCTTCGTACTGACGGCCGATATCTGTCGGATCCAGAGGCAGATAAGGTACGGTCCAGTGGTCAGGATCCTGCTGCTCGATCCAGCGCATTCCCTTTGCGATCGCATCCTGATGTGATCCGGAAAAGGCTGCAAAGACCAGAGAACCGCCGTACGGCTTGCGCGGATCGATCTGCATATTGGTAAACTGTTCAAATTTTTCGGTAATCTCGGTCATATGACTGAAATCCAGTTCCGGATCGATCCCCTGCGTATAAAGATTCATGCCGAGCGTTACAATATCGACATTTCCGGTTCTCTCTCCGTTACCGAACAAGGTTCCTTCGATCCGGTCTGCTCCGGCCAGAAGCCCCATTTCAGCTGCCGCGACGCCGCAGCCCCTGTCATTATGCGGATGCAGGGAAATCACAACATTATCCCTGTATTTCAGGTGTTTGTGCATATACTCAACCTGCTGCGCATACACATGAGGCATCGAAACTTCCACCGTCCCAGGAAGATTGATAATGGCTTTTCGATCCGAAGTCGGCTGCCAGACATCAAGAACCGCATTACAGACTTCCAGCGCATATTCCGGTTCGGTGCCGGTAAAGCTTTCCGGGCTGTACTGGAAGCGATAAGCCTCACCTGCCTGCTCCGTCAGTTCTTTTAAAAGCTTCGCGCCGTCAACAGCAATCTGTTTAACCTCATCCTTTGACGCACGGAATACCTGCTGTCTCTGAGCAAATGAGGTGGAATTATATACATGTACGATCGCACTGTGGCATCCCTTCAGGGCGTCAAAGGTCTTGCGTATAATATGCTCACGGGCCTGTGTCAGAACCTGCACGGTAACATCTTCCGGAATCAGGTTTTCTTCGATCAGACGGCGAAGAAAAACAAACTCCGTTTCGGAGGCTGCCGGAAAACCGACTTCGATCTCTTTGAAACCAAGCCTGCAGAGCAGCTGAAAATATTCGATCTTGGTGTCCAGATCCATCGGGATGATCAAAGCCTGGTTGCCGTCACGCAGATCCACGCTGCACCAGATCGGTGCACCTGTCAACGCATCCTGATCCGCCCAGTCCAGACAGACTTCCGGAGGAAGATAATACTGTTTAATATATTTTTTGGGATTCATCATGATTCCTGTATCCTTTCTGAATTCAGTTTTTAAACAAAGCTTCAGGCTTTCTGCTGAAGTTCATCGTATACATCGGTAATTTCTTTCTCCGGTGCTTTTGTCGCAAGACTTACGATAACATTGACCACGATGGCTATGATGAACGCCGGAAGGAGTTCATAAATATTCCAGACGCCGCCAAGCGGACGCACCGCATATTTCCACACGAAGATCATCACGCCGCCCGCAATCATGCCGGCAATGGCTCCGTATTTGTTCGAACGTCTCCAGAACAGTGCCAGAAGCATGACCGGACCGAATGCCGCACCGAAACCGGCCCAGGCAAAGGAAACGATCTGGAAAACGGAACTGTCGGGGTTCCATGCGATCCCGACTCCGATAACGGCGATAATCAGGAGGCTGATACGGGCCAGAAGCATACGTTTCTTTTCATCGATCTGGATTCCCAGAACGTCGTGGAAAATATTTTCGGATACGGAAGAGGACGCAGCCAGAAGCTGAGAATCCGCCGTAGACATCGTTGCTGCCAGAATTCCGGAAAGAACGATACCGGCAATGATTGCGGCGAGCCATCCGTTTTTGCTGAGCAGCGATGAAATCTCCACGATGATGGTTTCGGAAGCGGAACCTTCCAGAATGCCGATGCTGCCGTTTGCGGACATCGAGAGTCCTACAATACCGATCATGATCGCAATGCCCATCGACACGACAACCCAGATTGTGGCCACACGGCGGGATAAAGTCAGCTTTTCCTCGTTTTCAATTGCCATGAAGCGAAGCAGGATATGCGGCATACCGAAGTATCCGAGACCCCAGGCCAGAGTCGATATGATCGTAATAAATCCATACGGCGATGCCGTTCCGCTCACGGGATCGTGCGTCTGGAACATGTTCAGATAACCCGGAAGAGCCTTTGCATTTTCAATGACGTTATCCATACCGCCGGCTGCACTGATACCGAAGCCCAGAATAATGATCAGGGCGACCGTCATGATAATGCTCTGGATCAGGTCCGTCATGCTGGCCGCAAGGAAACCGCCGAGCATCGTATATACGATGATAACAGCTGCACTGACAAGCATAGCTACGTGATAGTCTATACCGAAAAGACTGGAGAACATCTTTCCGCAGGCTGCAAAACCGGAACCGGTGTAAGGAATGAAGAAAATAATAATGACAAAGGCTGCAATCAGCATAAGGATATTCTTTTTATCCCTGTAGCGTTCCGAGAAGAACTGCGGGATCGTAATGGCTCCGATTCTGTCGGAATACCGGCGCAGCCGTTTGGCGACAAGGAGCCAGTTCAGAAATGTCCCGACCGCAAGACCGATTGCCGTCCACGTAACATCCGCCAAACCCGTCAGATAGGCCAGACCCGGCAGACCCATCAGAAGGTAGCTGCTCATATCCGAGGCTTCCGCACTCATAGCCGTCACGAAGGGACCCAGCTTTCTGCCTCCCAGATAAAAATCACCGACCGTGCCGTTTTTCCTGGAAAACGCAAATCCGATCAGAATCATAAACAGCATGTACACGATCATCACGATCAGAATGGCTATCTGTGACTGTGACATTTTTCTTTCTCCATTTCTTCATCCAATTGATTTTCAGGTGACGCCGAATGAAATGTTCCTGTTTTAAAAGAGAGACTAAAACCGATTTTATTGAACAATGTGTCGGCTCATTAAGTGTATATATTAGCATAATACACAAATGATGGCAACGCATTTCCCTTGCGATGACGGCTTTTTTTCAATATAATAAGAGACTATGAAAAGACTATCTGATTACCTTTTTCAGCACAAAAAAGAGGCCGTTACCGCACCTGTATTCAAGATGCTCGAAGCCATTCTGGAGCTCTTTGTACCGATGCTGGTCGCCCGCATGATTGATAAAGGTATTTCTGCCGGCAGCCGTTCCGTCATCATCCAGAGCGGTGTTCTCCTTTTTGTTCTTGCCTTTGTCGGTCTGTTCTGTTCCGTGTTTGCCCAGTATTATGCGGCAAAAGCCGCTGTTCTGACCGCAAAATCCATGAGGACAGATCTTTTCCGGCATATTCATACACTTTCGTGGACACAAATTGATAAGATCGGCACGCCGACACTGATCACACGCATGACCAGTGATATGCAGATGGTTCAGAACGGGATCAATATGTTCCTGCGTCTCTTTCTCCGATCTCCCTTTGCCGTATTCGGCGCCATGATCATGGCCTTCACGGTGGACTCCCGCATCGGAATCATCTTCCTGATCGTAATTCCTGTTCTTCTCCTTCTGATCTTCCTCATACTGATCTATACGATGCCGATGTTTGAAAACGTACAGCAGCAGCTCGACCACCTTCTCCGCCGTACAAGAGAGACCCTGAGCGGAATCCGTGTAATCCGCGCCTTCAACCGTCAGAAATCCGAAAAAGCTTCTTTTGAGCAGGATACACAGGAGATGTACAGACGCCAGATGCGCGTCGGAAAAATCTCCAGCCTGCTGAACCCGATGAGCTATGTTCTGATCAATCTTGGATTGATTCTGATATTGCAGATCGGTGCGGTTCGTGTGGATGCCGGTCTTCTGACACAGGGAAAAGTCATTGCTCTCCTGAATTATATGACGCAGATCCTTGTTGAGATCATCAAACTGGCAAATCTCGTCATCCTTCTTTCCAAAGCTGCTGCCAGCCAGCGCCGTATCAATGCTGTCTTTGAAACGCTGCCGGAAGAATCGGACGGAATGGCCGATTTTCCTTTATCCGATGCAGGTACAGGAGGTGCTTCCATTTCCCTTACCGATGTGTCTTTCCGCTATCCTGAGGATCGGACACCTGTTCTTAAGGGCCTTGATTTTTCTCTTCCTGCAGGTTCCGTTCTCGGCATTATCGGAGGAACCGGATCCGGAAAAACCACTCTTGTGAATCTTCTTTCCGGTTTTTACAAAACCGAAACAGGCATGATCCGTATCAACGGAACCGAGATACAGCAGATCCGGCGTGAAAGTCTGCGTTCCCACATAGGGATCGTCCCTCAGAAAGCAGCTCTTGTTTCCGGTACGCTGCGGGATAATCTGCTCTGGGGTAATCAGGAAGCTTCTGATGAGGATCTCATTGAAGCTCTGAATGCTGCCCAGGCCTCTTCCTTTACCGGGACCGGATCCAAAGCCCTGGATGCACCTGTGGAAGAAGCCGGACGGAATTACTCCGGCGGTCAGAAGCAGCGGCTGACGATTGCACGTGCTCTCGTACGCCGGCCGGATATTCTGATCCTGGATGACAGTTCCTCTGCTCTCGACTATGCCACTGAAGCTGCTCTTCGACGTTCTCTGAAGACTTATTCGGCCGGACGCACCGTGATTATCGTCTCACAGAGAATCAGTTCCATCCGCACGGCAGACAGGATTCTTGTGCTTGAAAACGGAACCCAGGCTGGCTTCGGTTCACATGAAGAGCTGATGCGTTCCTGCACCTGTTACAGAGAAATTGCGGCATCACAGGAAGAGCAAAACACAGCATAAAGTCTGTATGATACAGAGAATCATAATACCGCGGAAACTCAGTGTATACAGAAGCACGATATTTCAGCAATACAGTTTATTTGGAAGCACGATATTTCAGCAATACAGT
>JABUSX010000387.1 GCA_021442545.1 Eubacterium sp.
GCGCCCAGAATCCCGCGCAGACCGGCTGTTCCGAACTTCAGCGGGGCATAGAAACGTTCTTTGATTTCCTTATCGTCATCCGCGATCGCACGAAGCTCCGCCTTTGTGTCTTCATCAAAGTAGGGATCATTCAGCCATGATTCATAGACAGTTCTGTAATCCATAGTCACCTCCGGATCATCATATAAGATTGTGTGGTTCTGGTTAACAATGTTTCAATATTAAAATTTTCAGTAAATCAAATTATGTCCGTTCGGGTGCAGTGAGAAAACCTTCACCGCCGGTTTTTTCATCTGCGGAGCAGGGGAAGAATCCTGCGTCTCTGCAGCTTCCGTTTCGGAAACCTGTAATTCCGAAACCATAATTTCCGGGCTCTCTGCCTTCGGGTCTTCTGTTTCAGGATCCGTAATTTCGGAATCGTTACTCTCCGGATCCTTTATTCCTGAATCCTTCATATCCGGGACTACTGTTTCCGTGTTTTCAGTCTCCGGATCCGTAATTTCAGAATTGTTACTTTCCGAATCTGTTGTCTCTGAGTCCTCAGTCTCTGGGGCAGTTGTCTCCGGATCTGTAATTCCCGAATCCTTTATATCCGGATCTGTTGTCTCCGGAATTTTTGTTTCCGAATCCTCGGCTTTCGGAGATTTCTGCGATTCCGAAATCTCAGCTTCCGGAGAAGTCTGCGATCCCGAAGCTTTTGCTGCGAGGGTCTGCGGTTTCAGCTTCAGGTGCGAAAGCAGCAGTTCCTTTTCATTCCGCTTCGGGTCATCCAGCACGAAGTCAAGAGACTCTTTCAGCATATCACCGATCTGCGGTCCGGCCGGAATGCCGAGGGAAAGAAGATCCTTTCCGTTAATGGCGAGATCTTTGAGACCGATCGGATCTTTGCGTTCCAGAATCTCCAGTGCGAGCTGTTCCACCTTGTCGATCTTGTTCAGACGATCCTTCTGCATAAAGGAACTCTTTGCCATCGTATCGGCCCGCTGAACGGCCATCAGATACGGGAAAAGCTCCGGGCTCACTGCATACAGGGCATGCCGGACTTCCTTTTCGAAGGGATTGATGCGCCAGTCGTGATATTTTACCAGGACGCGGACCTTGTCGATCGTGTCATTATCCAGCTTCAGACGGCTGAGGATGTCAACGGCCATCTTTTCACTTAAGGGCGCATGTTTTTTAAAGTGGTCCGTTCCGAATTCATCTGTGGTCTTTGTGAGCGGTTTGCCGGTATCGTGGAGCAGCATGGTAAGGCGCAGTACTTTATCCGGATAAATATTCTGCATGGCAGCGAGCGTATGGTCGCCGACATTATACTGATGATACGGAGAGTTCTGCGCTGTCTCCATCATCGCGTCGAATTCCGGAAGAACGATGCGCGTAATGCCGACTTCATAGGCAACCTTCAGGTATTCGGGATGGTCGGAACAGATCAGCTTAAGAAGTTCGGAGCAGATCCTCTCGGCACTGACATTTTTCAGCCGCGAGACCTGATCCATCATGGCAAGAGCCGTCAGCCGGTCGATCCCGAAATGAAGCTGTGCGGAAAAGCGGACGGCACGCATGATCCGGAGGGCATCCTCGGAAAAGCGTTCGGCGGCATCCCCGACGCAGCAGATCTTCTTCCTCTGCAGATCCTTCATGCCTCCGTAAAGATCAATGAGCCCTTCCTTTTCATTGTAGGCCATGGCATTGATCGTAAAATCACGGCGCCGCAGATCCTCACTGAGGCTCGAGGCAAAGGTGACGTTGTCGGGATGCCGGGAATCCGTGTAGGTGCCGTCGATCCGGTAAGTCGTTACTTCACAGGCGCGGCTGCCGACAATTACCGTGACGGTGCCATGCTGCAGGCCGGTGTCGACCGTGCGGTGGAAGAGCCTTTTGACCTGGGCGGGCAGAGCCGAAGTCGTCACATCCCAGTCATCCGGATTCCGTCCGAGAATGGAGTCACGAACACAGCCTCCGACAACATAGGCTTCAAAGCCGTTTGTGTGAAGGCGGTCCAGGATCAGTTTTACGGTTGCAGGAAGTCGGATTCTCATAAAACTGATAATAGCGTTTTTCAGTGTGCTTTTCAAGCATTCAGCAGGAGGCTTCCGACTGAAAAAAGAATAAAACGAATGGAGAAATGACCTGTGGAAATGCAGCGTTCAGAAAGCTGCGGAAAAGCGATGCGGAGAAAAGCAGAATGCTGACAGAAACGAAAAATCGTGCGGAAATGCAGTGTGTGGAAAGAGACAGGAAAGCAATAGAAAGGAAAACGAAAATCCGTGCGAAAATGCGGTCTTCAGAAAGGAAGATCCGGAGAAGGAGAAGGGAGAGCGTACGGAAACGGATAAAGTAGGGAGAGACCGGGGTTGTTGTCTTGACGGGATGAGACCCTGCAACCTATAATAATGAACCGAATGAAAAATCCTGTCATAAGAAGAAAAGAGGAAGCGGACATGGCAAAAGAAAAGAAACTGGTGGAACAGATCACGTCGCGGGAGGAGAATTTCGCACAATGGTATACGGACGTGGTCATCAAGGCAAATCTGATCGCCTATTCAAACATAAAAGGATTCATGGTGATCAAACCGGCCGGCTATGCAATCTGGGAACAGATCCAGTCCCATCTGGATGCGCGTTTTAAACAGACCGGCGTGGAAAATGTATCGATGCCGCTTCTGATCCCGGAATCCCTTCTTCAGAAGGAAAAGGATCATGTCGAAGGCTTTGCGCCGGAGGTGGCCTGGGTCACACACGGCGGGATGGAACCGCTTCAGGAACGTCTTTGCGTACGTCCGACATCGGAGACCTTGTTCTGCGATTTTTATAAGGATGACGTACATTCCTACCGCGATCTGCCGCGCCTGTACAACCAGTGGTGCTCAGTCGTCCGCTGGGAAAAGGAAACACGTCCCTTCCTTCGTTCGAGAGAATTCCTGTGGCAGGAAGGCCACACGATCCACGCCACGGCAGAAGAAGCCGAAGAGCGGACGGAAATGATGCTGAAGGTCTACGCCGATTTCTGTGCGGAAGACCTGGCGATCCCGACGATCAAGGGCCAGAAGACCGAAAAGGAAAAATTTGCGGGAGCAGAGCATACCTATACGATCGAAGCCATGATGCATGACGGCCGTGCGCTGCAGTCCGGCACCAGCCACAACTTCGGCGATGGTTTTGCCCGCGCCTTCGGCATGCAGTTCACCGATAAAGACAATACACTTCACTATGTAAGCCAGACCTCCTGGGGTCTTTCAACGCGTATCATCGGCGCCCTGATCATGGTGCACGGGGATGACAGCGGTCTTGTGCTGCCGCCGAAGATCGCGCCGGTCCAGGTGATGGTCGTGCCGATCCGCCAGGATGCGGAGGGCGTGCTGGATAAGGCAAAAGAACTGAGAGAAGAGCTCAGGGCAGCCGGCATCCGTACGAATCTGGATGACACCGACAAGAGCCCGGGCTGGAAATTTGCAGAGCAGGAAATCCGCGGGATTCCGCTTCGTCTGGAACTCGGACCCAAGGATCTGGCACAGGGTCAGGCCGTGCTGGTCCGCCGCGACACCCGTGAAAAAGAAGTCGTACCCTTCGGAGAGCTTGCGGAACGCATTCCGGCTCTGCTGGAGACAATACAGTCAGATATGTACAACCGGGCGAAGGAACATCTGGAGGCTCATATTTACGAGGCGGCGTCTTATCCGGAATTTAAGGAAACGATCACGAAGAAGCCGGGCTTCATCCGGGCCATGTGGTGCGGTGACCAGGCCTGTGAAGATCAGATCAAGGAAGAGACCGGCGCCACCAGCCGCTGCATTCCCTTTGAACAGACGAAGGTATCGGATGTCTGTGTCTGCTGCGGAAAGCCGGCGAAGCATCTGGTTTTGTGGGGAAGGTCTTATTGATCTGAAATTCTGAAAATTTCCTAAAAATTCAAAACCGGTCCAGGTATCTCTTGACAGTTCGGCCTGTTTTCGTATAATAAAAACAGTAATGATTATTATTATATGTTAACTGATGGCAGGATTGAGGTGCTTTGGATGGCAGCGATGAAACACAGCCGCCAGCGTGATGCGGTCAGGGAAAACCTGATGCAGAGGCGGGATCATCCGACGGCGGACATGATTTACGAGGATATCCGGAAGGAACACCCGAATATCAGTCTGGGTACGGTTTACCGAAATCTCTCCGTTCTTGTGGAAACGGGAGATGTCAATAAACTGAATACAGACAGCGCAGACCGGTTTGATGCAAATCTGGAGCCGCATGCACATTTTATCTGCAGCAGCTGCGGAGCGATCGTTGATCTGCCGCCCGTAGGCATTGAATCCATGGAAAAAGAAGCATCGAATTATGTTGAAGGCACGATCGATAAGACAAACATCTGCTTTATCGGTCATTGCAAAAAGTGTATGGTGTAAGAACCAGAAAGGAGAACAACTATGTCAAAATGGGTATGTGGTGTTTGTGGTTATGTACATGAGGGAGATACTCCTCCTGCAAATTGCCCGCAGTGCAATGCACCGGCAGAAAAATTCACGGAGCAGAAAGACGGCGAGATGGCATGGGCAGCTGAGCATGTTGTCGGCGTAGCACAGGGTGTTCCGGAAGATATCATCGAAGGTCTTCGTGCCAACTTCACCGGTGAGTGCACAGAAGTCGGTATGTACCTTGCCATGGGCCGCGTTGCCTGCCGCGAAGGCTATCCGGAGATCGGTGAATACTGGAGACGTGCCGCTCTTGAAGAGGCTGAGCATGCTGCCAAATTTGCAGAGCTTCTCGGCGAAGTTCTGACAGACTGCACAAAGAAGAACCTTCAGATGCGCGTGGAAGCCGAAAACGGCGCCACAGCCGGCAAGTTTGAACTGGCCAAGAGAGCGAAAGCAGAAGGTCTTGATGCGATCCATGATACCGTTCATGAAATGGCACGCGACGAAGCCCGTCACGGCAAAGCCTTCAAGGGACTGCTGGAGAGATATTTCGGATAATCATTTAATCCGGACAGATCAGGAGATACTGACATGGAAAAATATGTATGTGATGCATGCGGGTATGAATATGACCCCGAAGAGAACGGCGGTGTAGCTTTTGAGGATCTTCCGGACGATTATGAATGTCCGGTCTGCGGAGCAGGAAAGGAAGAGTTTTCTGTTGTGGAATGATCCGGATCAGTAAATTCTTCAGAGGATCTTCCGAAAAAGGTGAAGAGATTCTCTTGGCATCAGAAAAAAGGGAAAACCGGCTGAAAAGCCGGTTTTTCTCTGTGATTCAGGGAAAATTGACGCTCTATCAGGTGAGTGTTATGATAAGTTTTACAGTATTTCCGGGATGAAAGAGCCCTGCATGATCAGGAAATAAAACGGATTGTGAACAGGTCATCTGCGAACCGGCACTGCGGTGTGTTTGCACCGAAAATCTTAAGAAAGGCAGCAGATCTTATGAATGGCAGCAATTTGATATCGTGGATCATCGTTCTGATTCTGGTAGCCTGCGCTGCCTTCCTCGCGGTGACCGAAACCGCGTTTGCTTCCGTGTCCCGGTTCAAACTGAAATCCGCTTCGGACCGCGGCGAAACAAAGGCCGGAAAAGCACTGTTTGTGGTCGATCATTTTGACCGCGCCATCACGACAATTCTCGTCTGCACCAACATCATCCATATTGCAGCAGCTTCCATAGTAACCGTTGTGGTAACAAGGACATGGGGCCTTTCTGCCGTAACGGTCAGTACGATTCTGTTTACGATCATTATCTTTTTTGCAGGAGAAATGCTGCCGAAAAGCATTGCAAAAAAATATCCCGAGGTCTTTGCCAAATCCAATGCCGGAGTGCTGTGCGTGCTGATGAAGATCCTGACGCCCGTCACCTGGCTGCTGACGAAATTCGGGGAAGCCGCATCGAAACTGACGAAGGGTGAAGAAGAACTTTCCGTTACGGAAGAAGAAATCTACGACATCATCGAGGATATGAAGGAAGAAGGAAGCATCAATGAGGATCAGAAAAAACTGATCTCATCGGCTCTTCAGTTCAAGGATGTTACCCTGGAAAGCGTTCTGACACCGCGTGTGGACGTGATTGCACTGAACGTGGACGATACGCCGGAAAAGATGCTGGACATCATCTGGCTGTCAGCCATTTTTCTTGTGAGCTGTCTGCCAGTGATCACCATCGGAGCCAGCCTTTCCGCACTTTACTACACAGTGCACAAAAACATAATGGACTCGAGAAGCTATCCTTCCAAGGAGTTTTTCAGGTCCTTTGCATCCTGCTTCAAGCAGTCCACTCTGGGCTTTCTCATTGTGGGAGGCCTGGGAGGTCTCGTATCCTGGGAGTGCTACATGATGTATCAGTATGCACTGGCTGGGGACAAGGCAGGACGAATGGGAATTCCCCTTCTTATTGTGCTGGCAATCATTGTCATGTGGGCGACCCAGATGTTTCCCTACATCAGCCGATATGAAACCAGCTTTAAGGAGGT
>JABUSX010000038.1 GCA_021442545.1 Eubacterium sp.
CTGATGTTCTCTCATTTCGACTGCTGATGTTCTCTCATTTCGACTGCTGATGTTCTCTCTTTTCGACTGCTGTTTTATCTTACGCCCGACATGCAAAAACTGCCGTCCGATCCAACATCGGACGGCAGAAATCTTTTATAACATTGCTGCTGTCAAACAATACAGTTACGCGGGCACTCACGCATGCACTTACGGCAGTTGATGCAGTTCGCATAATCGATGACCGGATAACCCTTGTCCATGGAAATACACTGCTTCGGACATCCCTTTGCACATTTGTTGCAGGTGATGCATCCGACACCGCAGCTGCTGATGACGGGTTTTCCGCGTTCGGGGTTCACACAGCCGATATGCACCTTTGCCTTGTAGGGAACTTCTATAATGAGCCCCTTCGGACAGGCCTTCATGCACTTTTTGCAGTCCACGCATTTTTCTTTGTCCACAACGGCAATTCCGTTTTGAATGTGAATGGCGTCAAACTCGCAGGCTTCCACACAATCCCCGAAACCGGTGCAGCCGAAGCGGCAGGATTTCGGTCCGCCTGTCGGCGCGAATTTGGCCATCATGCATTTCTTTGTACCGGTGTAGTCATACGTTTCGGTCGTTTTTTCACAGTCCCCGACACAGCGGACAAAGGCAACCAGTTTTTCAGCCTCATCGGCAGAACCGCCCATAATAGCCGCGATCTTGTCGGCTACAGGCTGCTGTCCGACGACACAGGCGTTGACCGGTGCATTCCCCTTTGCGATTGCCGCGGCCAGTGCCGCACAGCCGGAAAATCCGCAGGCACCGCAGTTGGCACCCGGAAGCGCTTCATTGATCTCCGCTTCCTTCTCATCAACCGGAACAAAGAATATTTTACTTGCAATCCCAAGAAAGATACCGACGAAAAGACCGATTCCTCCGATCATGAGGGTTGCAAACAGAACGTCTTGTACCATATTCTATCCCCTCCTCACTTTAAGGATGCAAATCCGAAGAATGCGATCGACATCAGTGCTGCAGTCGTCATAACGATCGGGAAGCCGCGGAAGGGTTTCGGCACATCGTTGTAGACCATTTTTTCACGGATAAAGGCCATGATCACGATCGCGAGCCAGAAGCCGATTGCGGTCGCAAATCCGTGAATGGTGCCTGTCAGAATATTGTAATCATTCTGCACATTCAGAAGAGCCACGCCCAGAACTGCGCAGTTCGTCGTGATCAGGGGCAGATAAATTCCGAGTGCGTCGTACAGTGACGGCAGGAATTTCTTCGTAAACATTTCAACGAACTGAACAAGTGCCGCAACGATCAGGATGAAGGCGATCGTCTTCAGATATTCCACACCGAAGGGTACCAGCAGGAACTTGTATACGATACCGCAGACAAGGCTGGACAGCGTCAGAACGAACGTAACGGCCATGCCCATGCCCGAAGCGGACTCACTCTTCTGGGAAACACCGAGGAAGGCACAGATACCGAGGAACTGACTCAGAACAACGTTGTTGATCAGGCAGGCGGTAATGGCAATCATTACTACTTCCATAATTTATACCTCCTCCTTTTTGACTTCTTCAGCAGGTGCTGCCGCTTTTACGGGCTCATCCGGCTTGGATGCCGGAACCGGTCCGACGGCCGGCGCAGGCTTTGCTGCCTCTGCCGCTGCTGCTTTTGCCTTTGCTTCTTCCATTGCTGCCTGCATGGCTTCCTTGCCTTCGCACATGCCGAGCTTCATGCAGTTCATGCAGTTGCCGCAGACATCCTTCTTTGTCGTCGGATCCACGCCGGGACGACGGCCTGCACCGATCTTCAGCTTGTTCATGATGGCAACGAGCCATGCCAGAACAAGGAAGGCACCGGGTGCAAGAACAAAAATGTTGATCGGTACATAAGAGGCCGGCATGATCTTGACGCCGAACCAGGTACCTGCACCGATGATCTCACGGATGGAACCGAGCAGGAAAAGTGCCAGCGTAAAACCGATTCCCATGCCGAGACCGTCAAAGAGAGCCGGGATGGGTTTCATTTTACCTGCATAGGCTTCTGCACGCCCCATGATGATGCAGTTAACAACGATCAGGGGAATGTAGATACCGAGTGATTTGTAAAGATCGGGCGTAAACCCTGCCATCAGGAAGTCGACCATCGTAACAAAGGATGCAATGACTACGATGTAGGCCGGCATACGCATACGGCTCGGAATGACCTTTCGAAGCAGAGAGATCAGAAGCTCCGCCAGTGCCAGGATGATCGTTGTGGAAAGCCCCATGCCGATGCCGTTGATGGCCGATGTCGTTGTGGCCAGCGTCGGACACATACCGAGGATCAGACAGAAAACCGGGTTCTCCGTATAAATTCCGTTCCAGATCCGTTCAATCGGGGAATCTTTTTTCAGATGTCTCATGCCGCACCTCCTTCCAGATACCGGACTGCCGTCAGCGCAGCGTTCACATCCTTCGTAACGGAGCTCGTTGTAATGGTCGAACCGCTGATCGCGTCGATCTCATTATCTGCACTCTTTCCATTCTTCGTGTAAACGACATCCTGATCTCCAGGCTGCATGCCTGTAAACTGATCCAGGAACTCCGGCTCCTGTGCCTTCATTCCCATACCGGCCGTTTCCGCAAGAGTAAGGAAACGGATGTCATTGATGACAAGCCCGTCGCCGGACGTATCAATACCGGTCATGATCTGAATATTGCCGCCGTAGCCCTCACTGTTGGTGCTTGTTACGACATAACCAAGCAGATCACCGTTTTCATCCAGAGCGGCATCCACGGCATTGACAGTGGTCTTTGTCAGACCGTCATCCTCCAGAGCCTGAATCAGCCCCGGATCGTCCTGGACGCCGTCAATGGCTTCAAAGGAAGCGGCCGAAGGAAAAACAGCCTTCTGGGTTTCAATACGAGTTTTTTCTTCCTGTGCGGCGATCGGGCCGGCTGTAATATTGTGAACCAGTCCGAGCAGAAGGCCGGCAACGAGAGTGATCACGGTGATGATCAGGATATCATGACCTAAAGATGTTTCTTTTTTCATGACTGTGCCTCCTCCTTTCCGCGCACTTTCTTTTCTTTCTTAATGCCGAATGCAAGCGGTTTTGTGTAGTTCTCGATCAGCGGAACGACACAGTTCATGAAGATGATCGCATAGGATACACCTTCGGAAGATTTTCCGATCATGCGGAAGACCCAGGTCAGAAGACCCAGCAGCAGCGCATATATGTACTGCGCCTTCGGCGTGACCGGACTCGTCACGTAGTCCGTCGCCATGAACCAGGCCCCCAGCATGATACCGCCGGCGCAGAGTTCTTCGAGCATGAAAACGAAAGGATTGTCATATCCACGGATGGCTGCTGTGATCAGGCAGAGAACGGCAAAAGATCCGAGATAAACGGCCGGAATGCGGATTTCGATAACCTTCATGGCTACGAGGAAGATTCCTCCGGCAAGAAGGCAGATCGCCGATGTCTCACCGATGACGCCGCCGACATTTCCGACAAACAGTGACGAGAGGTCAAAGTGCTCTCCAAGCTTCAGATAGGCAAGAGGTGTTGCACCGGACAGGGCATCCGTCGTATTGGCAACTGTCGTCACGGTATTGATAAAGCCGTTTCCGCAGGCGTAATTCGTCATCTGTCCGGAAAAAGCAATCAGCAGGAAGCAGCGAGCACCCAGTGCCGGGTTCATGAAGTTCTGTCCGAGACCGCCGTAAAGCTGTTTGATAACGATGATGGCAAAGACCGCACCGATTACGGGAATCCACCATTCGATCTGCGGTGGCATATTCATGGCAAGAAGGAGACCCGTCAGTGCCGCACTGAAGTCACCGATCGTAACCTTCTTTCGCATCAGCTTCTGATACACAAATTCCGTTGCAACGGCAGCAGCAACCGTGATCACGAGGATCAGCAGCGCATGCAGACCAAAATTGAAAACACCGAAGATACAGGCCGGAAGAAGCGCAATGATCACAAGGAGCATCAGCTTCTGCGTCGTGATCTTGTCCCGTACGTGCGGCGAGACAGAAACCTGATATTTTTCACTCATGTCCGATCCCCCCTTTACCGACGTTTATTTGCCATGACCGTACGGCGCATGGATTTGATGTTTGCAGCAAGCGGACGCTTGGCCGGGCACTGGAAGCTGCAGGAACCGCATTCCACACATTCCAGACCGTAAGCCGCTTCGAAAAGCTCCGCATCCCCATGTTCGGCGTAATCACAAAGCTTGAACGGCATCAGACGGGCCGGGCATCCGCGCACGCAGCGCCCGCAGTTGATGCAGGCCGTTTCTTCGCTTTTCGATACGATGTCCTCCAGGAAGCAGGTGAGGGCACCGGAAGTTTTCGTTACGGGAATGTTCGTATCGTAGAGGGCAAATCCCATCATGGGACCGCCGGAAATGATCTTTTCGGGCTGCGATTTGAAACCGCCCGCGGCATCAATGATCTCCTGGCAGGACATGCCGACAGGAACGTTATAGTTGGCCGGATTCACGACCGCATCACCGGTAACTGAAAAGACCCGGTGGGTCAGCGGACGCTCGTATATGACCGCATCATGGACGGCAATGACCGTACAGATGTTATCCACTATGCAGCCTGCGTCAGCCGGAAGCATTCTGGAATTGACCTTTCTTCCCGTAATCGCATCGATCATGCAGCGCTCGGCGCCTTCCGGATACTTCGTTTTCATGGCGGCAACACGGATCCGGCTCTTGCCGGCCGCTGCCTTTTCCATGACCTGAATGGCATCCGGCTTGTTGTTTTCGATGCAGATCACGCCTTCCGCATGATCGAAAAGCTTCAGCATGCACTGAAGACCCCTGATAATCTGATCCGGATATTCCAGCATACACCGGTAGTCCGATGTCAGGTAGGGTTCACACTCTGCACCGTTGACCAGAATATATTCGATCTTTTCCGGCTCTCTCGGTGCCAGTTTTACATGAGTCGGAAAACCGGCTCCGCCCATACCGACAACGCCCGCTTCACGGATCCTTCTGAGAATCTCTTCATTTGTCAGGTCGTCCAGGTCGGATTCCGGTTTTTCCGGAACCGCCTCATATGCTTCGTCGTTCGTCACGACAATCGCATCGACATAATCCCCGACTGCATTTTTCCGCTTCTCGATTGCCTTCACAGTACCGGATACGGAGGAATAAACAGAAGCAGACACAAAACCGCCCGGTTCGGCGATCATCTGCCCTGCGAGAACTCTGTCTCCCTTTCCTACGCATGCTTTTGCAGGCGCTCCGATGTGCTGCGACAGCAAATACACTAATTCTTTTCCGGGCTTCAGCTCCGTGATCGGCCGGTCTTTTGAAAACTCCTTGCCGTCATGGGGATGAACGCCGCCCTTAAAGGTGTACAGTGCCATCTCATCCCTCCTCATAATTAATAACCGCAGGCTGCCTGAAGGCACCCTGCGGATATTATAAACTTTTAATAAAAATTATTCAATTCTGTGCAAACGACTGCACTGTATGTATTAGAAAAAGTGCATCCGTCTGCCTGCAGTTTTTCCGACGTCCGAAAAAAACGTTCCTTCAACGCCGCAGCATAATCTGCTGCTTATTCATATCCGTGCGCTTCTTTCAGCATCATATCTTTGACCTTCATCAGACGAACCTGCGTGCTTCTTTCGTTCTCGCCGAGCTTCATCGTGATGTAGCGGATCCCTTCGCGGGTCTCCGGAATGATGACATGCTCCAGGGCATTTACACGTCTTCTCGTCTTCTCGATCTCGACCGCCATCAGCTGACAGGATTTTTCCACCTCCGCCAGCTTCAGCATGCTCGGAAGCACATCGGAAAGGGACTGTACCGCACCGTCCAGATCGCTGGAGGTAAAGGCGAAACCGTAGGCATAGATATCATTCTCATCTGCCGTACGGGTCTGATAGTTGAATACCGGAATGTTCACGCTCATGACATTCTTTTTTCCTGTATTCAGGGTGACTTCCTGCTTCGGAGCCATCATGGCCGCCTTCAGCGTTTCTTCGGACATGCCGGCACGGGCCAGTACGAAATTGCGGTTCGCATTCCGGATTTCCTGCTCCACCTTTTTACGCAGTTCCATGTTTTCCCGGACAAGGTCCAGAAATTCCCGCATAAGCTCATCCCGTTTATCCTTCAGAAGCCTGTGGCCTTTGATAGCCGTGACCAGCTTGCCTTTCAGCCTGGTCAGCTCCATACGGGTCGGTGTTACCTGTGTTCCAGCCATGTATCTGTCCTCTTACTTTCCACAATGATCCGTTTCGGAAGCGGTTCTGCCGAAAAGCAGATCCGCTTCCTGCACGTCGTTACTTCTTTTCGTAATACTTATCGAGCAGCGCGTCACTGATACGTTTCAGCTCGGAACGCGGCAGGATCCGCAGAAGCTCCCAGCCGATCTCCAGTGTTTCCTCGATGCTGCGGTCTGTCTCATATCCCTGTGATACATACTGTTTCTCGAA
>JABUSX010000084.1 GCA_021442545.1 Eubacterium sp.
TTCAGAAAACATGAGCAGAGAAATTAAAGAAATCGAATCATGATTTTATAATTACAGTTACAGCAGGAGGACAGTTATTATGACGAATGCAGAGATCACGAAGAAACAGTTTTATCGGATTCAGGCGGAAACAGTTATCCGAAATCTTAAAAAAAGGCGGATGAACGGCTATTACTGTGAAACGAAGGAAGAGGCGGCCGAGCTTGTGAAATCTTTCCTGAAGCCTGGAATGTCGGCGGCGAACGGCGGTTCGATGACGATGGAAGCGCTGGGGATCATGCAGTATATGCGTGAAAATCCGGATATTGTCTATATAGATCGTGATCAGGCGTCCACGGATGCAGAAAGAAAAGAGATCCAGAGAAAGTCGTTTACGGCGGATGCGTATTTTATGAGTACGAATGCGCTTACGCTGGACGGGGAGCTGATCAATGTCGACGGATCGGGAAACCGTGTTGCCGCATTGATCTACGGACCGGATAAGGTGATTCTGGCTGCGAGCATGAACAAAGTTGAGTCCACACGGGAAGCGGCGCTGGATCGTGTCCGGAATATCGCTTCTCCGCCGAACTGTGTCAGACTGAACCGAAATACGCCCTGTGCAAAGACAGGACGCTGCGGAGACTGCCTGGGAGATGACTCGATCTGCAGCCAGATCGTGATTACCCGCCGCAGCATGGATCCGGAACGCATTCATGTTGTTCTGATCGGTGAGGAACTGGGATTTTAAGAACTGAAGGGTCAAAAAATGCATGGCTGAAAATTTTGAACCCGGAAGATCAGAAATTTTGAAATCTGTATTTTCGGCAGGTTATGATTCAGGAGGAATATTATGGCGGTTTTGACTTTTATCGGCTCCGGGCAGATGGCTTCGGCTCTTACGTTTCCGGCTTTTGAAAACGGGCATGAGATCCGTCTGGTCGGGACACCGCTTGACAGAGAGATCATCGAGGGCCTTCGTGCAGATGATTTTCACCGGAATCTGAAACGGACGCTTCATCACGGGATCCGTTATTTTCAGGTGGAAGAGATGGAAGAAGCGATCGACGGTGCGGCGGCGGTCCTCTGCGGCGTGTCCAGCTTCGGCGTTGACTGGTTTGCGGAATATGTTCTTCCGAAAATTCCGGAGGAGATTCCGGTGATCGCCGTGACAAAGGGAATGATCGATCTTCCGGACGGAACAATGATCACCTATCCGGATTACTGGATGTCCGTACCGGCTGGAAAACGTCTGAATATCAACGGAATAGGAGGCCCCTGCACCAGCTATGAACTGGCGGATCACGATGATTCATCCGTTGCCTTCTGCGGCAGAGATCCGGAGATGCTTCGTTTTCTGAAATCCCTGTTTACGACGGATTACTACCATGTCAGCCTTTCAACGGATGTGCTCGGCGTGGAATTCGCGGTTGCTCTGAAAAATGCCTATGCACTTGCGGTTACGCTTGCGGTCGGTCTTGCGGAAAAACGTGAGGGCGAGGGTGCCGTGCATTATAATTCACAGGCCGCGCTGTTCAGTCAGTCTGTTCGTGAGATGCGGAAGCTGCTTGCTCTTTCCGGCGGCGGCGAGGACAACATTATATACGGAGCCGGTGACCTGTACGTGACGATTTTCGGCGGACGTACGAGAAAGATCGGAACGCTTCTTGGCAGAGGCCTTTCTTTCGATGAGGCTATGGAGGAACTTTCCGGGGTCACTCTGGAGTCGATCGTAATTGCGGAACGGACAGCGCGTGCCGTGATCGCGCTGGATGCGGCCGGCAGGGCAAACGTGAAAGATTTTCCGCTGCTGATGCATGTGTATGAGATCATCCATGACGGAAGCAAAGTCGATGTTCCCTGGAAAAAGTTTGAATCAGAAGATTTCTGAGGTGAATGAAACAGGGATAAAAAATACCGGGATCGGCAGACTGCCGGTTCCGGTATTTTTTATGCTAAAATAATAAGTCTTACTGACTGCGGGCTGATTCCGTGATCACTGCCGCTTAGGAGCCATGATTTCTTCAGCGGCCTCTTTCTGTTCATGGTCGGAATAGGTGCTTTCATCAAACGTGTCATAGAACCGAATGTTCATGCTTGCCATCTGAGCAGCTTTTTTCTTTTCATCTCTGTATTCCTTCGTTTTGAATATGGCAGTTGCAACGATCTCCCAGGCAAATACCCAGAAGAAAATATTAAGGCAGTCCGCCATTGCAGTGAACCCGCCCGGCTCTCCCTTTGCTGCCAGAACATTGAAGATAAAATAGATCAGGTAAGAAATAACGGCACAGATCCCGCTGAAGATCATATAGCCGATCATATCATTTTTTACATGATGAAACTTTCCCAGCAGAAGATCGCAGTTTTCTTTGATCACTCTTGTGATCAGGGATTTTTCTTCATCACTGAATTCTTTGCCGCAGATCTCCAGAATGATCGGATAATCGGATACTATGTATTCGGTGTTCGTTTCCAGGAAGTTTACGAAACCCTGCGTCAGTATTTCATGACCCGGGACAGAATGCGGATCAATGATATCGGAAATATTGAAGACCTGATATGCAATTACGGCAACATTACCGCAGATATACTTTGCCTGGATCTTTTTTTCGATATCAACATTCTTTTTTGAAAAGAATATTCCTGTTCTGTACAAAAGGGGATTTCTTGAGCGGAAAAACAAACTCATTTTTCTATTCTCCTTCTTATAACTCGCGTATTAAAACTCGCGTATTAAAACATACATATCACATCATCTTCTAATAGAGTATGTTTCCTTCACTGTCCAAATAGTATACTTCTCCGTTGTCTGCATAGTACACGTCTCCTCCGTTATCCACCGGTGCCGGGTCAGTCTGTACAGGGACTTCGGGCTGTTCGGGAACTTCCGGCTGTACAGGCACTTCGGGCTGTTCGGGCTGTTCCGGAGTCTCCGGAGTTTCCGGCTGCGGTGCCGCGGTCGGTGCAGGTGTAGGCAGCACAAAGGGCGTCGGAATCGGTGTCGGCGCCGGTGCGTGTTCGGTGCAGACGGATGTCGGTACGGCACCTGATGCGAAGATCTCAGTTGTTGTTGTACAGCCTTTGCCGGCCAGAAGTCCGGATTCTGCACAGATCGTTGCCTGTGAGATGCCGGCGGGTACGGTAAAGCCTGCTCCGGGAAGCCCGTTGTGAATGCGGTTCATGACATTTACCCAGAGCGTGCGGATATAATCTCTCTGTGTTTCCGACAGACTCGTATACGTATCATAACCCGTCCAGATGCCGGCAGTGTAATAAGGCGTGTATCCGACAAAGGTCAGATCGACATACTTTTGTGTGGTTCCGGTTTTCCCTGCAACGGCAATGGAAGAATTGCTCAGCCTGTAGCCGCCTGCGGTGCCGCGGGTTATGGTGTCCTGAAGCACGTTGGTGATCAGATAACTGGTGGTGTTCTGGAAAACCTGCGACGGGCTCGGGTTGTTCTGAAGAAGAACATTTCCGACACGGTCCGTTACCTTCGTATAGAAGATCGGTTTGTTGTAGGAACCGCCGTTCGCGATAGCAGCATAGGCTGCCGTCAGTTCTATGTTGGTCATTCCTTCAGAAAGACGTCCAAGTGAGATCGACTGGTTCAGATCACCGTCGGTGCTGTCTACAAGAGTGCTGATACCGAGCTTCTGGAGATAATCAAAACCAACGTTCGTTGTCACATAGGAGAATACTTTTGCAGCGATAACGTTGTTGGAGGTTATGACCGCATCCCGGACGCGCATATCCCCGTAGTGTTCCTTGTCGTCGTTGCTGACCGGTTCCGTGCTGTCGAAGAGATATTCATCATCGGTCATACGGGTCGCGAGGTTGACCTTGTTCAGTTCCAGAGCCGGTGCATAGGTAGACGGGATCGTCAAAGTCGTACCGGGCTCACGCAGGGAGTCTGTGGCGCGGTTCAGGGTCAGGGAAGCCGTTTTCTCACCGCGGCCGCCGACGATGCCCTTCACTTCACCAGTGGCCTGATCGATGATCGTCATACACGCCTGAGGCTGCGGGATGAAATCCGTCCGCTCGGCGATGATCTCGTCTGTGGCACCCAGGATCGCTTCCTTATAGGTATCGATCGCCAGCTGTGCATCTGCTTCGGAATCGAAATTCAGGTCAAAATCTTCATACCCGTTTTCTCTGAACCAGGTCTGCATCATTTCACGGCTGTAGTTTTCCCTGGAACCATCTGCGTGATCGACCGTAAGAGCCCAGTCCAGGCCAACCATTGAGTCGGTCGGGAAATTGTCTGCATCTGCGAATTCTTCTTCCAGAATTTCCTGTATAGCGGCGTCTTCCGTCGAGTAAATGCGCAGTCCGCCGTTGTAGATCGCATTTGTAGCCTGCGATTCCGTGAAGCCTTTTTCACGCATCAGACCTTCCTTCACCTGTTCGATCAGCTGATCGACAAAGTAGGAATAGATCTCTGTTTCGGCTGCCTTCAGCTCTTCGGTCTGCACGATCCGGGTATAGACGTTGTCAGCAAGTGCTTCGTCATGCTGTTCTTTCGTGATATAGCCCTGATCAAGCATATAATCGAGGATCGTCCGCATACGAACAGCATTGTCTTCCGGATAGATCTTCGGATTATACTGACTTGGGTTCTGCGGGATCGCTGCAAGAACGGCACATTCCGAAAGGGTCAGATCTTTGGCATCCTTGCCGAAATAGGTCTGCGCAGCCGTCTGAACACCGTAGGCGCCGGATCCGAAGTTGACCGTATTCAGGTAGTTTTCCAGAATGACTTCTTTGGGATTTTCACCCGCTTCTTTGAGAGATTCTTCCAGCTGTACGGCCAGATATTGTTCCTGCAGCTTTCGTTTGATCCGCTGTATACGTGTTTCATTCATCCAGTCGGTGAAGACGTTGTTCTTCAGCAGCTGCTGGGTGATCGTACTGGCACCTTCCGAACGGGAAAGGCCCGACTGCACCGCAACAAGGATCGCACGGATCATTCCGTGAGGATCAACGCCGTTGTGTTCATAAAAACGGGAATCCTCGATGGCAACGATCGCGTTCTGCATATCCTTCGGGATCTCGTTGATGGAGATCATGACACGGTTTCCTTCAACGGAATTCAGTTTCTGAATTTCGTCTCCGTCCGCGTCATAAACAAAGGAAGCGTAGCCAAGAGGCATAATGTTGGCATCCGTGATCTGCGGAGATTCATCAATGATGCCCCTGTATGCGCCGTAGAACAGGAAGATCCCGCCCACAACAACGGCGATCAGAAGAAAGATAAGAATACGTAATATAAAAACAACGATACGGTTGCCGGCCCGCGGAGCAGTTGCCTGCAGCTCTTCTCGTTTTTGCTCAATGCCATGTCTGCTGAATTTCATAAACACTCCCCAACTATCATAAAAACTGAACTTCCCGGACAGCATACGGATCCGGAAGCTGAATGCATTTAAAAATCCGAAAACACAGAATCTTCGGCAGGTGAAAATATCATGCCGAAAGGCTTCGGAAGATGAAAGCTCATTTGCTGAAGAACATGCAGTCCTTCACGAAATTATAATATCACGTCATTGTACCAAGATTTTTCGCCGCAGGCAAGCTGAGAGAAGGATGCAGTACAGCGGTGAAAACATATTTTACAGGAATTTTACGAAGAAGAGATTCTTGATTTAACACAGCTGCTTTAAGTGTAGTTTAAAGAGCCGGAAGTTCTCAGGATCCGTTCGGAGTCTGATGAAAAAGATGACTGAAAATCCGAAATTCAGAAGATCGTATGCGGTTCGGGTGTTTTGGTGAGCACAGCATCTGCGGCGGCAGTCGTTTGGCTTCAGATCGGGACAGCACAAGTCGTGTGTGCGTAAAGAAAGGATTGAAAATGAAGAAACATCAGCTGATACTTACGTTATGCTGGGCAGGAATCGGATTTGCGGCCGGCTGTGTTCTGTATCTGGTTCTGCGTTTTCTGTTCAGGATGGATGTCGGTTTCTGGATGACGTCCCTGCTTACGGCCGGATATTCCGGATTATTTATCGGTTTGTTCGGCGGAACGATTTTCCTCTGCAGAGCACGTGAAAAGCGGATGCGTCTCAGAAAGACCAAGATCGTCCGCATTGAGGACATCCGCAGGGAAGTTTCTTTACGCCGGTCAGAAGAAGTTCGGCTGGAAAAAGTAAAAGAATAAAAAACAGTAAAACAGCATACGACCATAACCGGACGTCAGTTCCTGTCGGAGGCGCATTACGCCGGACGACACGAACAGGCGTCTGTTTTTGTTTCGGAACTCTTTGTGTCAGGCCGTAAAAATTAAGCCGTCTGTTCATATCCTGGGCACTTTATGTCAGGAGACATGAACGGACGGCATATTTATCGGAAAAATGTATCTGCAGTAAGATCGTCTGAACATTCATCAGAAAAACACTGCAGAGGGAAGATCATCTGAATATTCATCAGAGAAACACTG
>JABUSX010000002.1 GCA_021442545.1 Eubacterium sp.
GGCATGGAAGTGTCTGCCGCAGTAAACAGGAAGATCCAGACCACGACCGTCGTGATGATGGCAGCCGTCTCGATATAGATATAAAGCTGTTTCCGGCCTTTAAAATTGGTGCGCAGCGCAAACAGTCCGCAGACGAACGGTATGAGGATCGCGATCAGTAAAAACAAAGCGTTCATACGATACCTCCGAACAATGAGATCAGTGAACTGCCGAAGAGGCCGATCACGAGAGAAATCACAAGCAGGCAGATCATCGGGATCCACATGGCACGCGGTGCGGCTTCCCTGATACCGGAAGTATTTCCTGCAGGATCAAATTCCGTCTTCTTATCCTTTCCGGGGAAGAAGCCGTTGATCATGATCGGGAAGAGGTAGCCGGCCGTAAGGAGTGCGGAAACAAGAAGGACGACAGGCGCCAGGATCGCAAAGATACCGGGTGCCGCATCCAGAGATCCCTGAACGAGGAACCATTTGGAGATCAGGCCGCCCATCGGCGGGATCCCGACAAGGGACATTCCTGCGAAGGTCAGACACCAGAGAACGACCGGCATGGACTTTCCGATTCCGTGAAGCTCATCCACGCGGTGTTTTCCGTATTTCCAGATGAAGGCGCCGGCGCAGAGGAAGAGACAGGTCTTGGCGGAGGCATGCTGCATCACCTGAAGCAGTGAACCGTTCAGACCTTCCTGGGTCAGCAGAGCCAGTCCAAGCAGCGCATAGGAAAGCTGGGAAACAGTGGAATATGCCAGACGCTTTTTCAGATTCTGTTCCCGGAAGGCCATCATGGAGCCCATGAAGATCGTGATGAGACAGAGGATGATCCAGGCTGTCTGAACCCATGTTCCGCGCAGGAAATCGGGGCCGATCGAATAAAATACAAAACGGATGATCACCAGGATACCGGTCTTGGCGATGATACCGGAAAGAAGCGCCGAAGCAGGAGCCGGTGCAAGCGGATGCGCCGTGGGCAGCCAGCCGTGCATCGGGAACATACCGGCCTTCGTGCCGTATCCGACGATGGCAAGGAAGAAGGCCAGGTACAGAAGCGGTTCGTGCCCTGCTGTCCGGGAGAGATCCAGAACACCGCCGAGCGTGAAGGTAATGGATCCTTCCATGGAATAATGATACAGACAGAAGACGCCGAGAAGACCCAGGAGGGCACCGCCGATCGAATAAAACAGGTATTTCATGCCGGCGGCAAAGGATTCTTTTGTCCGTTCATGCAGAACAAGAGGCACGGTGCTGAGCGTGGTCACTTCAAAGGCAAAATAGATCGTGATCAGGTTCGCAGCCATGCAGATGGCAATGAGCGCACCAAGCGAAATAAAGTAAAAGCTGAAGAAGGATGCGACATGTTCTTCCTTCTGCATATAGACAAAAGCATAAATGAGAACAAAGGTGTAGACCGCAAGTACGGCAATAAGGAACCAGAGACTGATCTTGTCAGGCGTGAAAGTAAAGGAAAACCGCTCTGACATCGAAAAGATCGTGATGGAGCCGCCGGCAAAGGCACCTGCAAGCGCCAGCGCGTCCGTGATCAGGACACACACGATGTAGGGAGCCTTTTTGATTTCAGTGTTTGCGGTATCTTTGTTCCGGAAGTACAGGATGATACCGGAGAGGATAGGGAACAGTACGGATAAAAGGATCAGCATGCTTTCCCTCCTTTCACGGCAGCATGGAAAAGCCCTGCCAGATCAGCCCGGAGGTGATCGTAGGCAGAAGTCCGAGAAACAGGTTCAGTCCGACAAGGACAAAGGCAGGAATCAGATAGCCCGGCGTATGCATGCCGCGTACGGGACGGTCCTTTTTGCCCGGAGTCCTTGCGTAGATCCGGAGTACGGTCCGGATAAAGTAGAGCGCATTCAGAACAGTGGAAACAGCCAGTGTGAGCACAACCAGAATCAGAGTGGCTGTGTTCCCGGAATCGAAGGCGGCTTCCGTGATCAGAAGCTTTGAGGAAAAACCGGCAAGTGCCGGGAATCCGACCATGGATAAGGAAGCAAAAAGGAACAGGAAACCGGAAACACGGTCACGCTGTGCGCTTCCCATCAGATCCTTAAAGCGAAGGCTTCCTCCCGATACCTCCTGAAGACGGGGTGTTACCAGGAAGAGCAGGGATTTGGTGAGGGAATGTCCGATCAGGTGGAAGATCGCAGCCGCATAGCCGGCCGTTCCGCCGATCCCAAGGCTCATGAAAATGTATCCGATCTGAGCGGCAGAGGAATAGGCAACCATGCGGTTCAGATCCGTGGCCTTGATCGCATAGACAGAGCCGATGATCGCACCGGCAATGCCGAGGAAGAAGAGAATCTGACCGATCGGCATCTGCTCGAAGAGGTCGATTCCGATGACGCGCCAGTATACTTTGATCAGCAGGAAAATATAGGCCTTGGAGACAACGGAGCTCATGAGAGAGGCTGTTGTCGGGGTCGCCCAGCCGTAGGTATCCGGCATCCAGGAATGGAAGGGGAAGAGGCCGCTCTTTATTGCAAGACCGATTGTAAGCACGCCGATCGCGAAAACAAGGGACGGCAGTGTCTGCGGATCCAGTGTGAGGACAGAGATCGTTTCACGCAGCGGAACCATCAGAAGGTGTCCGGAGAATCCGTAGAGCATGACAACGCCCAGCAGGAAGAGCCCGGAACCGAAGAGGTTCAGTACCATGTAGCGGACACCCGCAAGCGTCGTTTTTCCTGTTTGTTTCACAACAAGAAGACCGCAGCTCGCCAGCGTCAGGATCTCAAGAAAAACATAGCCGGTAAAGATGTCGTTCGTAAAGACCAGCGATACGACAGCGGCTGTGGAAAGACTGAGAAGCGAACAGAAGAGATTGTGTTTGCTCTCCTCGATATGCATCTGCAGGTAGCGGTATCCGGCGATGACCGAACACAGGATCACGACCAGGAAGATAAAGAGAACCACGCATTCCAGCACACCGGCACGGATCTCATTGCCCCAGGGAGCCGGAAACTCACCCATGGAATAGGTGAAGGAATTATTTTCGGCCGTATAGCGGAGAACGATCAGATCAAAGACCGTCAGGACGCTGAGCAGCGTCACAACCGCGCCGTAGGCTGCTTTTTTCGGAAGAAGCAGACACAGCGCACCGCAGAACAGGCTCGGAACGATCATAAACAGAGGAAGATTCCAGACAGCGCTCATGAATCCTCCTTTCGCTCTTTCATGGAAAGAGCATAGACCATATCCAGATCCAGCGTATGATAACGTCTGTAAAGACGAATGGTCAGCGAAAGCATGACCGCTGTAACGGAAACCGAGACCACGATGCCGGTCAGAACGAGACCTGCCGGGATCGGATTGATGTAGGCAGCCGCATCCAGCACACCGTTCTCAACGATCGGTGCCTTTCTTCCTTCTATATAGCCCATGGAAGTCAGAAACAGGAACATACCCGTATCCATGATATTCATCCCGAGCAGCTTACGGATCAGATTTTTCTGAAAAAGAAGCGTGGTAAAACCGATTCCGAACAGGATGATCGCTACCGCTTCCGGATAGTTATATCGCAATGCCTCAATCACTGCCGATCCTCCCTCTTCTGAATAGTGAATAAAAACCATACATCGTACAGGCTACGACCAGACCGACCGCCACATTCAAAGGCAGGATCAGGCCGGCGGATATGATCGCACCGGGGATCCCCTTCGGGATCGGGTTTTCAAGGCCGTTCATGCCGATGAAAAAGACAAAGCATTTCGAAATGCTGTAAAAAGCAAGAGCCGCAAACGAAAGGATGTTCAGACGTTTGTAAGTCAGGATCCTGTCTGTCGTGGAGAATCCGCAGGAAGCGGAAAGAATCATCAGTGCCGCGCCGATCACCGCTCCGCCGGAGAAGCCTCCTCCGGGGCCGAGATGACCGTTCAGCAGGATGTAAATACCGAAAACAAGAATGCACGGAGTCAGGAAGAACCCGACCTTCTGCAGAATCACATCCGCTTCCGTACCGAAATAGCGGTCATGACGGATCTTGTAATAATCTTCCCGAACCTTACGTGAGTTCTTTTTGTCGAGCCGGAGCAGGATCGTGGAGCAGAGCAGCGCCGTGAACAGCACGTGGGATTCACCGAGCGTATCAAATGCACGGTAGTCCAGGATCATGCCGGCAACAATATTGACCGCGCCGGTCTCTTCCAGACCTGCTTCGATGTAACGGTTGGCAACCTCCTGAGCAAGGGGATGATCCATTCCGAACATCGGCAGATGAGAAGTCGCATAGAGAAGAACAAAGATAAAAAAGACCGAACCGACAATGGCACAGATGGCATACAGAACGCGGAAACTCTTCTGACGTATCTGAATCGATGTCTGAATGCGGCGGGAAGCAATAAAACGCTCCTCCCATTCCCGTATGGAGGCTTTTTTTTCAACACGCGAAACATCCGGCTTCGCCTCAGTCTCCAGCAGGTCTTCCATGCCGGAGTATTCTTCCATGAACCATGAACGAAGTTTGTTTTTCATGGACGATCCTCCTTTCCCGCTGTGCCGGCATCATCTGCAGAAACCGGATTCTCCGAAGTTGTTTCGCTCTCTGAACCTGCCGCATCTGCTTCAGACGTATCCTGACCGGAAACAGAAACCGCAGAAACAGGCTGCACAGTATCCGCAGCCGGAACGCATGAATCATCGATATTTTCCGTGGAAGATGCGTCTTCCTCTTCTTCAGCCGATTCATCAGCCAGTTCTCTGCGGCTGAGTTTTCGAAGCGTCAGGAAGAAAAGCACGCTCGTAACACCGGCACCGACGGCCGCTTCCGTAATGGCAAGATCCGGCGATTCCAGAAGCGCCCAGATAATAGCCATGATCGAACTGTAGGACATGAAGACCACGATCGCGTTGGACAGACGACGGGTCAGATTCACGCAGATCGCGCAGACGATCAGGAGGATCAGCAGTATGATCATGATGAGGTCACGGCCTGTCATACACCCTCCTTATCACCGGAGCCGAGTCCGGAATTTTCTGATTCGGGCTGTTTGTCCAGCCGTTCAACATGATCGTTCAGCTTTGCATTCATATAGTATTCGATCAGTCCGAGGAAGTGCCCGGAAACAGGAGACGTACACCACATGAATACGACGATCAGAACGAGTTTCAGGATCACGACAAGATCACCGGATCCGATCATGACGCCGATCGCTGCGCAGAACAGTCCCATGGTATCACCGATACCGGCTGCATGAATACGATTCAGAACAAAGGAAAAACGTCCGACGCCGAGTGCGGCGGATGCAAATGAGATTACGGCCAGTATCAGAAAGAAAGCCGTAAGGAAAAAACGAACCCACTCCATCAGCGATCCTCCTTATTCTTGCGGATATAGACCGCGGAAAAAATCAGGACTGCGACAAAGCTGACCATCGCATAGATCAGGGCAACGTCTGCCAGATAGGATTCCTGAAGCAGGGTCGTCAGGATCATGAAGGCCGTGATGACGATCGTTCCGATCATGTTGACGGCCAGAATGCGGTCTGTAATGCGCGGGCCGATAAAGGTGCGGATGATGGCAACAGCGATCAGTGCCGCAAGGCAGATCAGCACAACGGTGTAGAGAATGGAATAAGCCTGGTCAACCGTCATAAACGAACCCTCCTAAGCAGGCGGATAAAGGAAGAGTCTTCCAGACCCTCTGCAAATTCCCGGCGCAGACAATGGATCACGAAGCGGTCATCTTCGTGAATAACGGTAAACGTACCGGGTGTCAGCGTGATGGAATTAGCCAGAAGAACATTCAGAAACGAATCAGAAAGACCCGAATGAAACTCAACCATGACAGGTTCCGGCTTCTTTCCGGGGTTCCAGACGACAGCCATGACCTGAAAGGAGGCGACGAAAATCTCACGGATCAGATTAAGACCGTACAGGATCATCAGGGGAAGGTTCCGGAAGAACATCTTGTCCCGGTCAAAACGATAGCCGAGGAATTTGTAAAAAAGAACGCAGACAGCCACATCGATCAGGATCCCGAAAATCAGGATCTCGACCGTGACACGTCCGTTTAAAATAAGCCATAAACCTAAAAAAAGAATAAACATAATGTGAAATTTTACCATACTGGTATCTGGATTGTAAAGGTGAAGAGTTTACTAAAACAGGAATAATTTTTGGATTCAAAAACAGGAGAGTTTACCAAAACAGGAAAGATTTCCGGATTGAAAAAACAGGCTGACTGGCGGAAATAAACAATATTCGGATTGAAAGAACAGGGTGATTAACGGAACAATACAATATCCGGATTGAAAGGACAAATGGTTTACCGGAACGGAAATACGGTTTGTATTGTAAAATCAGAAAAATCTCGAAACCGGCCGGCAGGAACTCCTGACAGA
>JABUSX010000323.1 GCA_021442545.1 Eubacterium sp.
AGATCATTATTTTATGAAAATATCAGGTAACAGTATATGAAAATAACCATACATGATGAATTTATAAAACTTGGTCAGGCCATGAAGCTGTCGGGACTTGTGAATGAAGGAGCCGAAGCAAAACAGGTCATTAATGACGGTGAGGTTTTTGTAAACGGTGAAGTGGAAATACGCCGCGGAAGAAAACTCAGAGAAGGAGATATTTTTACCTGGAAGGGACAGGAAGTTCAGATCATAAAATCTGAGTTATAAAACGGATGCAGATGGACATGAAACAAATGTATCCGAAAAAGTGAAATGAAAAGGGATGAAATATCCGGGTTAATAAGACAGATGCAGATTGAATCACTGGAACTGAAAAATTTCCGGAATTATGAAAAAGAATCTTTTGTATTTGATCCGGGAACCAATATTCTGTACGGAGATAATGCACAGGGAAAAACGAATGTTCTGGAAGCTTTGGAAGTCTGTGCGACGACAAGAACACACCGGGGAAAACATGAATCGGAAGTCATCCGGTTCGGAGAAGAAGATGCTCATCTGAGGCTCTTTTTCCGGAAAAAAAATATATCCAGAAAAATAGATATACATATTCGCAGATCGGATAAAAAAGGGGCTGCACTGGATGGTGTTCCCGTAAGGAAAGCGGCGGATATTTACGGACAGATACATATCGTTTCTTTCTTTCCGGAAGATCTGGGAATGATAAAAAACAGCCCGAAGGAAAGAAGAAGATTTCTGGACAGCCAGCTCTGCCAGCTGAACAGCGGTTATGTTCTGCAGCTGACAGAATATAATAAAATAATCCGGCAGAGAAATGCTCTTTTAAAGGATGTCCGTTACGGAGATCAGATCGACGCGGTTCTGGATATCTGGGATGAAAAAATGATATCCTGCGGAAGTTTTGTTATCCGTCAAAGAGAAGAATTTCTGAAAAAACTGAATGTTCTTGTAAAAGAGATACATGAAGAAATAACAGACGGAAAAGAGGATATGCAGCTGGTCTATGAACCGGACAGCAGTGCGGATCTGTTAAAAGACAAAATTCTGAAAAACCGGGAAAAGGATCTGAGATGGAAACAATCTACAGCCGGGCCGCACAAGGATGATTTTAAAGTTGAAGTCAACGGTATGGATCTTAGGCAGTACGGTTCGCAGGGTCAGCAGAGAAGTGCAGCTTTATCCATCAAGATTGCGGAAATTGCGCTGGTCCGGGAACAGACAGGAGATGATCCGATCCTTCTTCTGGATGATGTTCTTTCCGAACTGGACAGCCGCCGGCAGAAAAAGCTGCTGCAGTGTATAGAAAAAACACAGACCTTTCTGACCTGTACAGGCATGGATGAACTGATCGGACATTCTTTCCGTGTAGATAAAGCCTTTCATATCCGGGAAGGTCACATAACAGGAAGCTGATATACATATACATCACGAGTGGAAGAAAAAATGGCAGAAGAAAATACAAAAGAAGTAAATCAGAATATGGCAGCCTTTGAAGGCGATTACGATGCCGATCAGATTCAGATCCTGGAGGGTCTGGAAGCTGTTCGTAAACGTCCCGGCATGTACATCGGAAGTACATCTTCGAGGGGTCTTCATCATCTTGTTTATGAAATTGTGGATAACTCCGTCGATGAAGCACTTGCGGGCTACTGTAAGGAAATTGCCGTATCGATCAATAAAGGAAATTCCATTACGGTTATTGATGACGGCCGCGGCATTCCGGTCGGAATCAATAAAAAAGCGGGTCTTCCGGCTGTCGAAGTTGTTTTTACGATCCTGCATGCAGGCGGAAAATTCGGCGGCGGCGGATACAAGGTATCCGGAGGTCTTCACGGTGTGGGTGCCTCTGTTGTCAATGCACTTTCAAGCTGGCTGGAAGTAACCATTTATAATGGAGGAAAGGTATACAACCAGAGGTTTGAACGCGGACATACCTGTTATCCGCTGAAGGTGATCGGTGAATGTGATCCCGAAAAAACAGGGACAAGAGTCGATTTTCTTCCGGATGCGGAAATTTTCGAAGAAACCGTTTTTGATTTTGATACGCTGAAAACACGCCTGAGAGAAACGGCTTTTCTGACGAGAGGACTGAAGATCCGCATCAGCGATAACCGTGAGGAAGAACCTGTTGAAAGAGTTTTCCATTATGAAGGCGGCATAAAGGAATTTGTACAGTATCTGAACCGCAGCAAGGAATCTCTGTATGAGGACATCATTTACTGTGAAGGTGTTCAGAATGATGTTCTGGTTGAAGTAGCCATTCAGCACAACGATTCCTACCAGGAAAATACATATGGCTTTGTAAACAATATTGTGACGCCCGAAGGCGGCATGCATATTCAGGGATTCCGGAATGCTCTGACGAAAACCTTCAACGACTACGGAAGGAAAAAGAAGATACTGAAAGACGGTGATGACAATCTTTCCGGTGAAGATATCCGGGAAGGTCTGACAGCCATTGTCAGTGTCAAGATCGAAGATCCGCAGTTTGAAGGACAGACAAAACAGAAACTCGGCAACAGCGAGGCCCGCGGGGCCGTGGATAATATTGTCAGCAGACAGCTGACGATCTTCCTTGAACAGCATCCGGATGTCGGCAGAAGGATCATCGAAAAATCCCTGCTTTCCCAGAGAGCAAGAGAAGCAGCCCGGAAAGCCCGTGAGATCACGCGGCGGAAGAACGCGCTGGACGGAGCGGCTCTGCCCGGAAAACTTGCGGACTGCACCGATAAGGATCCGAAAAACTGTGAGATATTTATCGTTGAGGGTGATTCCGCCGGCGGTTCCGCAAAGTCGGCAAGGAGCCGTGCAACACAGGCCATCCTTCCTCTGCGCGGAAAAATTCTTAATGTAGAAAAAGCGCGTCAGGACCGGATCTACGGAAACGAAGAAATCCGCTCCATGATTACGGCCTTCGGAACAGGCATTCAGGATGACTTTGATATTTCCAAACTCCGTTATGACAAGATCATCATCATGACCGATGCCGACGTGGACGGAGCTCACATTGCAACTCTGATGCTGACTTTCCTCTACCGCTTCATGCCGGAACTGATCAAACAGGGGCACGTCTATCTGGCCAAGCCGCCTCTGTATAAGCTGGAGAAAAACCGCAAGGTCTGGTACTGCTACAGTGATGAAGAACTGAACAGCCGTCTCGAAGAAGTCGGACGGGACAATTCAAATAAGATACAGCGTTACAAAGGACTCGGAGAAATGGATGCCGACCAGCTCTGGGAAACAACAATGGATCCGGAAAGAAGAGTTCTGATGCGTGTATCCATGGATGAAAGAGATACCTCGGAAATTGATCTGACCTTTTCCACTCTGATGGGAGACAAGGTTGAACCGCGCCGTGAATTTATAGAAGAACGTGCGAAGGACGTCAGAAACCTGGATATCTAATATAAGAGGATAAATATGGACGATAAAGTTTTTGACAGAATAGAAGATGTCGATCTGAAGAAGAAGATGGAAGATTCGTACATCGATTATGCTATGAGTGTTATTGCCGCTCGTGCCCTTCCTGATGTACGTGACGGTCTCAAACCGGTTCAGAGGCGTATCCTGCATTCCATGGTCGAACTGAATAACGGACCTGATAAACCGCACAGAAAATGCGCCAGAATCGTCGGTGATACGATGGGTAAATATCACCCGCACGGAGATTCGTCCATTTACGGTGCGCTGGTCAACATGGCGCAGGACTGGTCCATGCGCTATACACTGATAGACGGACACGGCAATTTCGGTTCCGTTGACGGTGACGGCGCCGCGGCCATGCGTTATACGGAAGCCAGGCTTTCCAGAATTTCCATGGAAATGGTTGCCGATATCAATAAAGATACGGTGGATTTCATTCCGAATTTCGATGATACGGAAAAAGAACCGGTCGTAATGCCGTCCCGTTTTCCGAATCTTCTTGTAAACGGAACGACGGGTATTGCGGTCGGCATGGCTACCAATATACCCACCCATAACCTGCGCGAAGTGATCGAAGCGGTTGTCAGAATCATTGATAATCAGGTAGAAGAGGACCGCGAAACATCCATCGATGAGATCCTTCAGATCATCAAGGGACCGGATTTTCCGACTGGTGCGGAGATCCTCGGAAGAAGAGGCATAGAGGAAGCTTACCGGACAGGCCGCGGAAAGATCCGTATTCGTGCTGTCACGGAGATCGAGACTCTTCCGAACGGAAAAAGCCAGATCATAGTCAGTGAACTGCCTTATCTCGTAAATAAAGCACGCCTGATCGAAAAGATTGCCGATCTGGTCCGGGATAAAAAAATCGACGGCATCACGGCGGTTAATGACCATTCCAGCAGGGAAGGCATGCGGATCTGCATTGAACTCCGCAGAGATGCCAACGCAAACGTCATTCTGAATCAGCTCTACAAGCATACCCAGCTGCAGGATACCTTCGGCACGATCATGCTGGCGCTTGTGGATAATCAGCCGAAGATCCTGAATATCCTTCAGCTTCTTCAGCATTATCTGAAACACCAGGAAGAGGTCATAACCCGCCGTACAAAATATGATCTGAACAAGGCGGAAGAACGTGCCCATATCTTGGAAGGTCTGATCAAGGCTCTGGATATCATCAACGAGATCATACGCGTCATACGTGCCTCTGCGAATGCGCAGGAAGCAAAGGCAAATCTGGTCGCGGATTTCGGATTTACCGAAGTGCAGGCACAGGCTATTGTCGATATGCGTCTTCGTGCACTGACCGGTCTGGAACGTGAAAAACTGCAGAATGAATATCAGGATCTTCTGGAAAAAATCCGGAGATATAAAGCCATCCTCGGAGATCATAAGATCCTCCTCGGCGTGATCCGTACCGAGATCATGGAGATTGCGGATAAGTACGGTGACGAGCGCCGTACAAAGATCGGATATGAAGTAGACGACATTTCCGTGGAAGATCTGATTCCGGATGTTACCACCATGATCGCGGCAACAAAAATGGGTTACATCAAACGCATGACCCCGGATAATTTCCGCAGCCAGAACCGTGGAGGACGCGGTATCAAGGGCATGCAGACGATCGAAAACGACTACATTGCCGACCTGTTCATGACGCAGACACACAGCTATCTGATGTTCTTTACGAACCTCGGCAGAGTGTACCGTCTCAAGGCTTATGAAATTCCCGAAAGCGGGCGCACGGCACGCGGCACAGCGGTCGTCAATCTGCTGCAGATGCTGCCGGACGAAACCATAACCGCCATCATTCCCATCGATGATTTTATCGAAGGCCAGTATCTGCTTATGGCTACAAAGAAAGGAATGATCAAAAAGACACCTCTGGAATCATTCCGGAATGTGCGCCGGAACGGTCTTGCTGCGATCACGCTTAAGGAAGATGACCAGCTTATCGAAGTGAAATACACAGACGGTGATCAGGATGTATATCTGGTCACAAAAGAAGGTATGTCCATCCGTTTTCATGAAACGGATGTCCGTCCGACGGGACGCGGATCCATGGGCGTTTTGGGAATCCGTCTGAAATCATCAGATGAAGTAATCGGCATGCAGCTCCGCTCACAGGGAGAAGACCTGCTCCTCGTATCGGAAAAAGGCATCGGAAAGAGAACAAAAGCCGATACCTTCAATATTCAGAGCCGGGGAGGAAAAGGCAAGTTATGCTATAAACCCATGCCGAAAACAGGAAACCTTGTCGGAGTCAAAGCGGTCAATGAAGAAGATGAAGTCATGCTGATCACAACGGAAGGCATCATCATCCGCACACCCGTATCCGGAATATCCGTACAAGGCCACTACGCCTCCGGCGTAAAACTGATCCGTACGGAAGACGGCGTGGCCAGCATAGCAAAAGTAAGAGAAAAAGATCAGGAAGAAACCGAAAGACCGGAAGAAACAGAAGAAGCAGAAAGCCCGGAAGAAGCGGAAAAACCGGAAGGATCGGAAAGACCGGAAGAATCGGAGGAAGCAGAAAATCCGGAAAGACCGGAAGAAGCAGAAGCTAAAGAAACAGAAAAAGAGGAAATAAAAGAATAAGAGAAAATAAATAACCGGATAAAAGAGTAAGAGGAAAAGGAATAAAAGTAAAAACTAAAGAAAATAAAAGAAATCAAAAAGCATAAAAGAACATAAAAGAGCATAAAAGAGCACGTACAGTAGACTGCCGCATTAAACAAAATAAATGCGGCAGTCTTTTTGTATTCTTTGATACAACAAATTCTGGGCTGTAACAAATTCTGAATTGCAGGGGATTCAGAACTGCAATGATTTTGAACTGCAATGGATTTTGAGCTGCAATGGATTTTGAGCTGCAATGGATTTTGAGCTGCAATG
>JABUSX010000067.1 GCA_021442545.1 Eubacterium sp.
AGCGGAGGATATTATATCCGGAAAAAAGAATGTTAAAGGATATTCCTCCTTCAAGGATGCCCTGGCCGACATTCTGGCAGAAACTGAACAGGAGGACTGATTTTGAGCAAACCGCCCCTGACATTAAAACAAACCACAGGTTTCAGAAAAGATCTCTGCCGCATGATAAAGCGAGGTGCAAATCTGAACCTGTTAGATGAAGTCGTAACATTACTCTTGGCACAGAAGCCGCTGCCGACAAAATATAAAGATCATCCTCTTACGGGAAACTGGATCGGTTATCGTGACTGCCATATTGAACCGGACTGGATCCTGATTTACCGAATCGAAGAAAAGGAACTTGTTTTACTGGCAACCCGTACCGGCTCCCATTCAGACTTATTCAGAAAATAATGCTCTCTTCCTATTTATTTCTTTTAAGATTGTTCTGAACTCTCCTCATTAGAAGCTCACGTATTTCATCAATCTTTTTATCCTGATTATCCATATTTTCCACAATTATGCATGCCGCTTTCATGATCATGTTCTTAAAACGCTTCATACTTTCTTCTTTGTATCTTGCGGCATTATAATCTATGTAAATCAGACAGCCGGCTTTTGTTTCATGTATTTCGACTTCACAGAGGGCATCTGCACAATCCACGCTGTCAGGTATCTGAACCCACGATAACCCAAGCTCATTATTTTCAAAATTGCTGCGGATACCGGATTGATAAATGAAAGCCACCTCTGCATCTTCTTTCGTCTGATACACATTTTCCGGGGAAAAGCTGTACGCCGAATAACTGATTCCCATTTTATGCTGAAAAAGGATTTCTTCCGCGGCGGAACGGATCGTCATATTCTCATCAAATCGAAGTCCTGTATACGGTCCTTTTATCAATGTTCCGACAATGTCCTGCGTTATTTTTTCTCCCCTTCCTGTAAAGACCCAGTTCAGCAGAACATTCCGTTCGTCGTTGTATGCGCTGACCGCGATCATCATAGACAGCAAAAACAGATTATGCCTGTTTAAACCACTTTTTTCTTTTAAGCGGTCATAATCCTCCCATTCGATCGGAATCATTTCCGTAATGTTTTCATATATGTTTTCCCCGGATGTGTAATCCGGTTTCGGACAGCCTGTCCATTTATAGGGGCCGAAAGTCTTCAGATTGAATTCTTCCCCTTTCCGGTAATTCTCGGTCAATGCATTTTTCATTCTGTCTTCAAGGTAGAGATAATAATAATCTCTTGCGATCTCCTCGCCGAAATAGGCTCTTCTTATATCCCGGATCAGAATGTGCATGGAAGAACCATCGCTTACGGAATGATGCATGTCCAGGAACAGGTAGCCGCCTCTGTGAGTCTGAAACAGCCTGACTCTGTACATTAATTCATTCAGAAGCTTAAACGGCCGGATCAACGTGCTCCGGATATCGATAAACTCCGACTCCGTGATTCTCTCGACCGGAATATCAAACGTTAGCGAAGCATCATACTTCTGAACAAGTTCAAATTCATCATCAAAAGTGAATCGGGTCGAAAATACCGGATGCGCAGCCATCACTCTGTCCAGAGCATGCTTCAAACGCTGTACATCGATGGTTTTCGGAAAATGCAGCAGCATGGAAACATTCCACATGACACTGAGAGGAGAATATAACTGATGATCAATCATATAAATCTGCTCATCTGTCAGCGGTTTTCCTGTTAAACGGGCTTTTTCGTCCCTGTTTTCGGGAGATTCGCAATGATCAGCTGAAACTGTCTCGTATTTTTCTGCAATTCTTTCCGGAGTGCGGAATTCAAAGATCATCTGTACCGAAAGACTCGGCAGATCGAGACTCGAAACAAGTTCAATTGAGGTCAGAGAATCCCCTCCTATTTCGTAGAAATCTTCATTTCTCCCAACTCTGGATACCCCCAGAACTTTCTCCATACCCTGGCAGAGTTTCTTTTCAAGCTCATTAATCGGAGCACAATATTCCTCTCTCTGCTCCTCAATGACGGGCGGTTTCAGATCTTTCCGGACAAACTTGCCGTTGGCATTAAGGGGTATCTCATCGATCTTCCGGAAAAAGGAAGGCACCATGTAGTATGCCAGCCTTTTCCGAAGCTCTTTTATGGCCTCTTCCTTGCCGATAAGAGGCTCTTCCGTATAGTACAGGCAGATGTAAGACCTGCCCTTTTCTGTGAAGGCTTTTGCTGCAGCCCACTGAACGCCCAGAACCTCCTTTGCTGCCTTTTCTATCTCTGCAGGCTCGATCCGGTTTCCGTTGATCTTGACCATATCATCATTTCTCCCAAGAATGATGATATTTCCGTCCGGAAGCCTTTTCCCGATGTCTCCCGAGTGAATGATTCCGTTTTTCAGAAGCATATCTGTCTGATCCTTCAAACCCAGATATCCTCTTAAATACGGATTCCTGTAGCAGATTTCACCTGCTTCTCCGATGGCCGCATTCTTCCCGTCTTCTCTAACGATCTTCAGATCATTATCCGTGCAGGACTTCCCCAAAGGCGTGACATCGTATTCTTTGTCGATGAGGAAGCTGCTGACGATATGGCCTGATTCCGACTGACCGTACAGGCAAAAACATGTTTTTTCTTCAAAGCAGATATTCTTTACAGGCTCTGCCACCAGGAACATCTTCGGAGTTCTGCATTCCTTACTCATGACTCTTACCATAGAAGACGTAAATGCAGAGGATGTGATATTATCCCTCTTAATGATCTTCTCCAGATAAATTCTGTTCTTCGCCGCTTCCGCCGGTGCCACAAAAAATGCTGCCCCTGCAGAAAGACACGGAATCATAAGTAAAAATACGGCAGCAAAATTCATCGGCTGGATGTAAAGAAACCTGTCTTCAGGTTCAAAGAGTTCAACGTCACCGCATGTGCCGGATTTTGCCGCAAGCGACAAAGTGCCATATTCATGCATGACTCCTTTCGGATTTCCGGTAGATCCGGATGTATACACAAGGTAGCAAAGATCGTGTTCGCTCCCTTCCTCGAAATCCGCAAGATACTCACACGTCATAGCCCCGGCAAAATCAGAAACGCCGAAAATCAGACGACAATCTGCATCTTTACAGATCACATCTCTCTTCTTTTCGGGATAATCTGCTTCCAGAAGAATAACCGCCGCACGTGCACGCCAGGCTCCGATCACTGCCACGAGAGAAAAGGCTCCCCTCGGAAGCTGAATCATAACGATATCTTCTCTGCCGATCTTCTGGTTTTTCAGATATCTGCATACCTTGCCCGACAGGATATCCAGCTCCCCGTATGTAATTTTTTTTCCCGTTTTTTCATCCGCCAGAGCCGTAAAGTCTCTGTATTTATGAAAGTTCTGTTTTAATGTATTCAGAAAGTCCATATATTCTGCACCCGCTTTTCGATATCTGCTTTATTCCCGGAATCATAATGCGAAAATCTCCCGCTGCCGCATTTGAACCCGGGAGATTTTTCCGCATACTTTGTTATTAATATTCATCGGACAGGAATATTCCCGTCTTTTTACCTTTCAAGCCGTGTCTGTTCTGCGAAAAACGGCTCCAGGCGCCCCATGATGATATCCACACCGCCTTTTTCAAGTGCTTCGATGTTCATCGGCATGACAGGGTCATGCAGGGATTTCCGCAGCAGCACCCAGCCTTTTACTTCTTCGTCATTGAAGGCCACGCGGACGCCTTCATAATTGGGCGTCACAATGTGGAAACGGGGATCGGCTTCTGCATAAACCGTAAAGTTTTTCAGCACGTTGTCGCCGTATCCGGCAAAATCTTCGCCGGTGATCTTGAAGCGGATCTCACGTGCATCGCCCGGCTCCTTCAGATCGGCGATCAATGTCTCGATCTTCTTTCCTTCTTTTTTCATGAGTGCCATCTTGATGAGGATCCGCACGCAGATATACGCACCGTCATCCGAGAAGGAATTGCTGCGGAAGGCACCGTGTCCGGAGGTTTCAATGGCCAGCTCACAGACGGTTCCTTCAGCGTTGAGTTCCTTGCCTTTATTGATGACATTTTTGTATCCCCGTTTAAAGCGAAGATGCTTCAGTCCCAGGTCTTTTTCAAGGAAAACACCCAGTTCATCGGAGGTGATCGAATCGGTCACGATCGTCGAGCCCGGTGATTTTTCGGCAACGATCACGCCCAGCAGGGCGATCAGTGCATTACGGTTGACTTCGTCGCCGTTAGAGAAAACAACGGCCGCACGGTCTCCGTCACAGTCAAAGATCACGCCAAGGTCCGCTCCTGCATCCAATGTGGCCTGACGAACGGCTTCCATTGCCGCTTCATTTTCAGGATTCGGAATATGGTTCGGGAAACTGCCGTCCGGCTCCAGATAAACGCTGCCGGATACGTCCGCACCGAGCGGCTCCAGGATCTTGTCCGCAAAAAAGCCCGATGCACCGTTTCCGGCATCGACAACAATGTGCAGTCCTGCAAGCGGATGTTCGTAATCTTCGGCTTTTACTTCTTCCCGGATCTGTTCCATCAGAGAAGCGCTGTACAGGGAAACCAGGTCAAAAGGCTGCGCATCTGCCGCAGCTTTTTCCGGATAGACAGGAAAACCTGCTTCATCCGTTTCGGCTCCGGCCGCGAGTTCCGCCGCACCGCGCAGTACCTCGGCCATTTCCGTTTTTTCAAGCCCTCCGTTTTCCGTGAAGAATTTCATTCCGTTCCGGTTGTACGGCAGATGGCTTGCCGTGATCATGATTGCACCGTCGAAGCGGCTTCCGGGAAGAAGCGTGGACTGGAACATCGAAGGCGTTGAAACCAGCCCGCAGAGAAAGACCTGTGCACCGGAAAGGCCCACGGATGCTGCCTTCTCGAAAATTTCTGCCGTTATGCGGCTGTCGTGGCCGATGCCGATCCGCAGCCCGGAAAGTGGTTTTCCCGTCTGTTTCGAAAGCCAGTTTCCGAAGGCTTCCGCAATATAACTGACGATACCGGCCGTAATCGTCTGTGCCTCATCCTGCGTGCCGATCGCGGCGCCGCGGACATCATTTCCGTTCTGGAGTTTTTCAAATACGTTTTTTGACATTTCACTTCTCCTCAGAATACTCTGTATGCACTTAACTGCACTGTTACAGAAAATCATATCAGCCGTTTACGCAGCCTTTGTCCGAAACATCTGCTTTTCGCTGCGCTTATTCGGAACCGCTTCATCGTTGTCCGAAAAACCCGGTTCTTTTATCCTTTATTCCGGCACTCTACTCAACCGTCACAGACTTCGCAAGATTTCTCGGCTTATCCACATCAAACCCTTTTCCGAGCGACACGTAGTATGCAAACATCTGCAGCGGTATGATGGCCAGCGAGTTCATGAAATACGGATGTGTTTCCGGGATATACAGAACATAATCCGCAACTTTTTCAATATCGGTATTTCCGTCGGTCGTAAGAGCCATGACGAAGGCACCCCGGCTCTTGACTTCGACAATATTGCTGATCTCCTTTTTATAGAGATCCGGCTGTGTCAGCACGGCAACCACGAGCCGCCCGTCTTCGATCAGGGAGATCGTGCCGTGTTTCAGTTCTCCGGATGCGTAGGCTTCGGAATGAATATAGGAGATCTCCTTCAGCTTCAGCGATCCTTCCAGGCAGATCGCATAGTCGATCCCGCGGCCGATGAAGAAGACATTTTCAGCCGCAAGATAGCGGTTTGCGAATTTCTGAATCCGGCTCCTGTGGCTGAGCAGCCGGTCGATCTGCTCGGGAAGCTGCCGCAGATCCAGCAGCATTTCCTTTTTCTCCTCCCCGGTGATCGTTCCCTTTGCCGTGGCAAAACGGATCGCCAGCATATACAGGGAGATCAGCTGGGTGCTGTATGCCTTGGTCGTGGCAACCGCTATCTCCGGCCCGGCCCAGGTATACATGACGATATCGGCTTCTCTGGCAATGGAGCTGCCGACCACGTTGATGATGCCGAGGGTTTTCGCTCCGAGCGCCTTTGCCTTGCGCAGCGCTTCCCGCGAATCTGCCGTTTCTCCGGACTGACTGATCACGATCACGAGCGTTTCGGAATCCAGCAGGGGATTGCGGTACTGAAATTCACTGGCCAGATCCACTTCGACCGGTATGCGTGCCATTCCCTCGATCACATACTTTCCGGTAACACCGACATGGTAGGCAGACCCGCAGGCCACAATAAAGATCTTCTTAAAGGCCCGGATCTCTTCATCCGTGAGTTCCAGTTCCTTTATTGACACACCGTCTTCGGTCAGACGAGGATTCACCGCGTCGGGGAAGAGCGTCTTTCGAACCGCCTCCGGCTGCTCGTGGATCTCCTTCAGCATGAAATGTTCATAGCCGCCCTTTTC
>JABUSX010000348.1 GCA_021442545.1 Eubacterium sp.
CGTTATAACACGGCATTATGATTGAAAGGGTTATTTGTTCCATATCAGCTGTCTGCTCCTTTGTTTTCTTCATTCTGCTGCTTATTGATCGTTAAATAATCATCTAATCTCTGAAATACAGATCCCTTGTGTACACCTTATCCTTCACATCATCCAGGCAGCTGTCATACCGGTTGGCAATGATCACAGCTGACTTTTTCTTAAATTCCTCCAGATCATCCATTACCGGATATTCCAGGAATCCCTGTTCTTTCCGGAGCGTCGGCTCATAGATTACGATTGGCACACCCACCCTACTGATGTTTGCCATTACACCCTGAATGGAGGAAGAACGGAAGTTATCGGAATCGCTTTTCATAGTCAGGCGATAAATTCCGATCGTTATGTCAGCGTCTTTGTTGACAACATAATCTTCCCTGTAATAGCCGGCCATACGAAGAACTTCATCTGCGACAAACTGCTTCCGAACATCATTCGCTTTCACAACAGCACTAACCATTACCTGGGGCATCCCTTCAAAATTGGCCTGCAGCTGTTTTGTATCCTTCGGAAGACAGTATCCGCCGTAGCCGAAAGATGGATTGTTATAATGCGAGCCGATACGGGGATCCAGACAGACACCGTTTATGATATCTTCTGCATTTAATTCCTTGATCTCGGCATAGGTATCAAGTTCATTAAAGAAGGCCACACGAAGTGCCAGATACGTATTGGCAAAGAGTTTTACCGCTTCCGCTTCCGTGAATCCCATAAAAAGAATATCGATATCCTTTTTGATGGCACCTTCCTGAAGAAGCTCTGCAAAATCGCGGGAACGCTGCTTCAGCATCTCATTATTTTTGTCTGTGGAAACAATGATCCGGCTGGGATAAAGATTGTCGTATAAGGCTTTGGATTCCCGCAGAAATTCCGGACTGAACAGAATATTGTCCGTATGATACTTTTTTCTTACGGATGCGGTATAGCCGACCGGAATGGTACTTTTGATGATCATGACGGCATTCGGATTCACTTCCAGAACTTCTTCGATCACCGATTCCACAGCCGATGTGTCAAAATAATTTCTGGAGCTGTCATAATTCGTGGGCGCCGCAATGATAACAAAATCTGCACTTTTATATGCAGATCTGCCGTCTGTTGTGGCAGTCAGGTCAAGTTCCTTTTCCGCCAGATATTTTTCTATATAATCATCCTGGATCGGGGATTTTCTTCTGTTGATCATGTCAACCTTTTCAGGAAGAATATCCACGGCTGTAACATGATTATTCTGAGATAAAAGGACTGCAAGGGAAAGCCCGACATAACCGGTTCCCGCTACCGCAATGTTCTTGTTCATACTTATAAAATCTCACTGAAATGACAACCGTTTACCACTGTAGTAATTTACCAAAAATAAATACGAACGTCAAACCCGCCGCCTGCCGGGAATGATAGAAATACTCAGTGTCTATCCAATAATGATTCAAACAAAACTCTTTCTTCTGCAGAAAGCCCATACTTTAAATCCTGCTCTGTTTTATCAAGATTGGCATATATCCATCTCGCACTATCACTCATATATTTAATTGCATTGTCCAGAACAGAAGTATCCGGAGAAGTATCAGCACAATGCTGAAGCGATTCCGCCATTTTCCGTGAAGAAACAAAATATCCATATGCATGCGCAAACGTTTTTGCCGAAGTCATTGTAGAACCTGGCCGTAATCTGCGAAGAAAGAATGTTTCATGAAAACAAGCAGCTCTTTTTGCCTGAAGCAGACACGAAAATGTATATGGATTATCCTCATGAACAATTCCGCTTACAAATGAAATATTGTTTTCCGTTAAAAAAGACCGCCTGACCAGCTGCATTTGTACTGTAACTCTGTATTCTTTGTCCCGTAAAAGCATCGTCAGTAATTTCAGACCTGTATATGTTTCCTTATACTGATGTGTCTTCTTATAGTAATTTCTGGCATTTGAGAACTTTTCTTCCAGATCTTCATTTTCATAAATACATTCTCCTTCAAACAGCAGAATATCCAGTCTATCTCCTGAAGCGCAATTATGTAATTTTTCAAGAGCATCCGGTTTGATCATGTCGTCACTGTCAAGAAAATAAACATACTCTGCCCTTGCACACTTTAATCCTGCATTTCTGGCAGAAGATATCCCACCGTTTTCCTTCGAAAGTACGGTGATCCTGCTGTCCTTTTCAGCATATTCCATGATGATGTCCATTGAATGATCTTCTGATCCATCATTCACACAGATAATTTCTATATTCTTCAGGCTTTGTTTACAGACGCTGTCTAAACAGGCACCTACATATTTCTCCACGTTATAAAAGGGAATTATTACAGAGACGAAGGGATCTGAAACCGTATTTTCTACGATAGCAGATGCCTGTTGTTTCGATCTCGATGAATGCAGTTTATGATAAAACTCATATGCCCGAAGATATGGTTTTATACCGGGCGACAGCTCATCTTCAAATTCTAATATTGAATGATCAAGAAGTTTATCTGATTCATATATCTGCTGCATTACTGCTTCATTATCAATTTGAGCGAAAATATGCTTTCTGTAGTTAACCAGTATTCTTTTTGCGACCCTTTTATGCAGATCTTTATATTTATATTCATTGGTTATGGTCAGAAGATCACAGGACGATTTTAAAATATCCGCTGCAGCCTCCGCTGACCAGTTAACAGTATTAAATCCCCTCTCCCGATAATGATAGGAAACCTTAGAAGAAGCATAAAACACTTCCGCTGCTGCCATGGCTTTTACAAAAAAGGGTATGTCCTGATTTCTTTTGTATAAGGGAAATGTAAGATTGAATTTTCTGATATGGCTGTTTTTGAAGAAGAACCTCTGAAAATAATAATCATACTGGTAGCTTCTGTAGGAAATAAAATCCTCTTCATAAAACCTGCATTTTTCCCCCTCTGGAAAAGTCTCCTTCAGTGTTCCGTCGGACGTGATCATTGCCATACTTCCGCCCACGATCTTCGCGTCATGAGTTACTGCCAGATTGTAGAAATATTCCAGTATATCTGCATCCGGGTACAGGTCGTCCGGATCCGCAAATGTAATGAATTCCCCTGCTGCCGTATGTAATCCGGCATTTCTGGCCGCTCCTGTACCCTGATTTTCCTGCGTAATAATGCATATCCTATGATCTGATTCAGCGTTTCTTTTCAGTATTTCCGGCGAATGATCGGAACTTCCGTCATTGACAAAAATAAACTCTGCATCCTGTAAAGTCTGCATAGTTAAGCTGTCAATAAATTCCTGCAAATGTGCTTCTGAATTATAGACCGGCACGATCACTGAAACTTTAATCGGATTACTCATTTTCTTCTCCTTCGACTGCCATATCAGTCATCCTGTATATTCTTTATTTAACAAAAGAGCTGCTGCATAATAATCATCTTCATAATCCACCTGTCCGTTGATCTGCATATAATCATAATTCTTATAGAACTCTGATTCTTTCCGGATGTAATCTTTATAATTTCCCTTCGTAATCTGATACTTTCCGTCTTTCATCCAGCGAAGGATCAGACTGTTTATCCATTCCCCGTAATGAATATTATCTTTGTAATGATTCAGATCAGTTGTAATATCCTGCCTGTTATTAAAAGAAAAAAGCTTGATATTGTCACACTCTGTTATCAGTTCTATTATGTACTCTTCTGCCTCAATCTGCTTGCAGATATTCCCGTTCGCTGCAAGTCCCCGCCACCAGACAATGCTGTACGGGGGAAAGAAATAATAAAATGTAATATCCGGATTATCCTTTGCAATCTGAGTAACATTCTGTTCAATATTTTTGTAAATGGTTGATTTTTCTTCTTCTGTGATATGTCTGTCCTGTGCTTTTTCGATCTGATCCACTCCATCGGGGCACACTGTATTGACCCCGAATGTAACTTTGTCCTGCCATCTTGCATAATCATCAAAGGATGTTATCCCAGGTTTGAAGTTTTTCTCATCATTAGCTGCCGTCATGGCATAGGCTCTTTTCCAGATCACATCCCGATTCCAGATATACCTGACGTCATTAAGCGGATTTGAATCATACAGATAGTCCGGAAATTCACCTAAATCTTCCCGCATCCAATCCTTATCATAAAAGAAAAATGTCATATCCAGGCATCGAACGACGGTTTTTAGGTCAGGATTGTTACTTACAGCGATCTCCAGGTTATCGTTGATTTCCTTATATGAACCGCCTGAATAAGGTACCTTTATAGAATGACATTCAAAAATCTCGTCCATCTCAGAAGTTTTGAAGTTTTCTGTCATTGATGTTCCGGTTATGATCGCATCGTAATCAAAGTGTTTTGTGATGCCGTCATTCTGACTTCTTTCATTATCCAGAGAATAAAAATACGTTTCTGTATCCGGATTATGGAAATGAAAATATGGATCTATCTTACCGACCCATGTGCCGATGAATACCAATCCAAAAACAACAATGATCAGCCATCCTATTATCCAGTGTTTTGCCTTCATGAACTTACTTCCTTAAAAGTTAAAATACACAAATACAGACTCTGCGCCAAGGCATGTGACACCCCAGACAAAAGCAATCGCAGCCAGTACCATTGCGATACCTGAGATCTTATCCTTATTCCTGTAATTGTTTTCCGGGATAAGGCAGATGATAAACGAAGCCACAATGAAGGCATTCATAATAAATCCATGACTGACCGTATTTAATTTCCCCAAAAACGGAATGATCTTAAACAGAAACTCTGATTCTGGAAATGAAAAAGAAGTAATCAGACCATCACTTACTGTGGTATTCCCCAACGTTACGATTCTCTTTAATATATCCACCCATTGCTGGACACTTTCTGCCCTGAACAAAAGCCACAATACGTTTACGATAATAAAGGTCAGCAGCCATCTTGCCGGTTCGAATATCTTCTTTGGGGATTTGTCGATGAATCTGTCAAGTATACTGAAGGCTCCATGCAGTAATCCCCACAGGATAAATGTCCAGTTCGCACCATGCCATATTCCGCTGACCAGAAATACAATCATCGTATTCAGGCAGGTAAAAAGCAGCCCTTTTCTGCTTCCGCCCAGAGGAATGAAAATATACTTTGTCAGGAATTTCGTCAATGAAATATGCCATCTTTTCCAGAAATCCCTGATGGATATCGCTTTATACGGAGAATCAAAGTTGATCGGCAATGTGATATTCAGCATTTTTGAAATGCCGACCGCCATATCACTGTAGCCGCTGAAATCGAAATAGATCTCAAATGTATAGAAAAGAGTGACAAGAATCCAGTCAACAGGTGTCGCTGCTTCATAATTGGAAAATCCCCATGAAACAGCCCTTGCAAAAGTATCCGCTAAAAGGAGTTTCTTTAAAAGTCCGAACGAAAAGATCTTCAGACCGGATGCAATATTGTTCCAGTCCACTTTTTTTAATGCCGCATTATTATATTGTTCAACAAAGTCAACGGGATCCATCAGCGGACCCATCAGCAGCTTGGGAAAATACAGAATAAAGGAAATGTAATCAATCGCATCTGTTTTTTTGATCTCGTTACGATACACCGCAACAATATATGCGATCTGCTGGAATGTGAAAAAGCTGATGCCGATCGGCAGGATGAGTTCTTTAAGAGGAAAGTCTTTCCCGAACCATGCATTTGCGTTTACGATTACAAAATTGGTATATTTATAGTAAAGCAGAAGTCCGACATTTATGATTACCGGAATAAACATAAATACTTTCTTCCACTTCACTCTTTCAATCAGTTTTGCAAAAAGGAAATTTATGCCAAGGCTGATTCCGAGTATGACGAGCGTGGAGAGATCCGTGTATGCGTAAAAGATCACGCTCCCGGCAATAATCGCAATTTTTCCTGCCGTGATGCTGATCTTGTTCAGAAGGAAATAAACCAACACCATGATTGGCAGAAAAGCCAGAATAAAAATATAGCTGCTGAACTGCACCTGAACTTCTTCCTTCCGCTGTTTCTCACATCAATATAATGTCACAAATTGTATATTTCATTTTGCAACATTTTCCCGGATCATGCAACGGATTCGCGGATGTTGACTACCTGTTTTCACCACCGGCCCGGTCTGCAGCCGGAATAAATTCCAATCTCAGCTGCATTCCTAAACCGGCTGCAATTCTTTTTACCATGGCAAGGCTGGGGTTTCTGGTGCCGTTTTCGATTCTGCTGATATCCGCCTGTGTAA
>JABUSX010000157.1 GCA_021442545.1 Eubacterium sp.
AATGAAGTTTGGATCGCGGCAAAACGAGCATCAAAAAAGCATCTTTGTGAAACAGAGAGAATTAAAGAACTGACGGCAGACATCCGGGGAAGAATGGAATGTATTCGCGGCGGTCATCCGGAATTGTACGGAATTCTTGAACTGTACCGGATCGAGAATGATCTGCAGTACCTTTTCGATCAGATGCAGACTGCACATAAGACGGCAGAACGAAACGCTTTTTATTTTGATTCCCTGTATCAGTATCGTACACAGAATCCTGGGACGATGGTGTCGTTTTCAGAAATGTTCACGTGCCGGCGTGCAGTTGCGGATGCGGGGAAAAAGCCCTACCGTGTCTGTTCCGCAAACCGAAAAGAATAATATTTTGTGATAGCAATTCACGTGCTCTTTTAGTAAAATAATAAAATGAATACTTCGTGGAACGCAAAACGGAAGCGTTTGTTCGAGATCATTAATATTGGCGCGGGAGACGACCCTGTCAGCAGAGCATATGATATTATTATGTCCTGTCTGGTGGTTTTGTATCTTGTGATCAGCATTCTGGAAACGTTTGACAGCATTCTTCTGCGGTTTGGTCATGTTTTCGCCGTATTGGAAGTTATTCTGGTAATCGTTTTTACCGTTGATTACATACTGCGCATCTTTACGGCCAAATATCTGTATCCGACAAAAAGTGAAGGGGAAGCCATTTTCCGGTATATCTTCTCCTTTTCCGGAATCGTAGATCTTCTGTCATTCCTTCCGTATTATCTTCCTGTCTTTTTCCCGGCAGGATGGATCGCGTTCCGTATGATCCGGGTCGTACGTATCTTCCGTCTGTTTCGGGTCAACGCGTATTACGATTCTCTGAACGTGATCACGGAGGTTCTGTCATCCAAGAGGCAGCAGCTGATTTCATCAGTCGTTATCGTACTGATCCTGATGCTGGCCGCTTCCCTTTGTATGTATTCCGTTGAACATGAGGCACAGCCTCAGACCTTTAAGGATGCATTTTCCGGTATCTGGTGGTCGGCTTCAACCTTGCTTACAGTGGGATACGGGGATATTTATCCGGTGACGGTTCTCGGCAAAATACTGGGGATCATTATAACCTTTCTGGGCGTCGGGATGGTTGCGATTCCGACAGGTATTATTTCGGCCGGCTTTGTTGAACAATATGCCGAAATGAAAAAACGGAGCGAATATCTGAAAGAAGCAGATGTCCTTTTTGTAAAGGTGAAGCTCAGAGAGAAGGATCCCTGGATCGGCAAACGCATAATGGAACTGATGCTTCCACACGGACTGATTACAGCAGCTATTCTTCGGGATGGAAGTTCGATCGTTCCGCGCGGAAATGTTATGCTGAATCAGGGTGATGTTATTGTGCTCGGTGCAGAACCCACCTCAGACGGAGAGGAGATCGACCTTAAGGAGATCGTCCTGAGTGCAAAAAGTCCCTGGGTCGGCTGCCGTGTACAGGATCTGGATATATCCAGAAAAACACTGGTCGTGATGATCAGAAGGGGAGATGATGTGATCATTCCGCGTGGTCATCACGTATTTGAAGCCGGAGATCATGTGTATCTGTACACGGAAAAACGTTTTCGGAATTCGGAAAAGATCGAAGTCTGAGAAACGGATTACGGTGCTGCGGATACGAAAAGCCGGGTCATTGAGACAGAAGCGGTTCTGTGAAGATACAGGATCGAGATCTGAATAATGAAAATGAGTTGCTACAGGAGAACAAAGATATTATGGAAATGATTACACAAACTATATCGACATGGTGCGGCATTATTGTTCTGCTGGTCATTGCCATCATTGGGGTGATCTGCTCTCTGATCGGAGCTGCGACACGTGAGGAAAAGATGCTGACAGATCCGGATGAGGAACATTATGTCATGAAACGTCCCGTTTCACAGCTGCTGAGTCCGCTGATTATTCTGGTGATCGGAGTTATACTGCAGTTCGTTCTGGATATCATCGGAGAAAAGTTTCTGTATTCATTACCCTGGCTTCCCATCGTTGTAAAACTGGCAGCGGCTGTCATTTTCGGATTTTTGTTCTGGAACGGGTTCGCACATGTGATCAGACGCAGGATCTTTGTAAGCGGAAATGCAATCTATGTAACACCGGTTTTCGGTTCCATTTTTCAGACGAGCTTTTCGCAGATCCGTACCGTGGCCAATAAGGTCGTCCGGGGCGGCATCATCGGAAAAAAGATCCGCACAAAAGAAGGAAACCGGTTTGAAGCATTGAACTCCATGAACAACTATGATATCTTCTGCAGACAGCTGGATGAAAGAGTGGAACTGCCGGATCTGACAAAAAGATTGTTCGGCAGACTCGGAAGGAAAAAAGAAGAGGTGCCGGAAGGGATTCTGATCGGAAGTGTGAGTGAAGTAACGGAAGATTTCAGCATGCCCGGCAGAAGAATCGAAGAGGTGCCGGAAGAGACTATGATCGGAAGTACAGAAGAAGCATCGGATGATTTCAGCGTATCCGGTGAAAAAAATGAAGATATACAGGAAGAAACTCCGAACACAGCACTGGAGGAAACTCCGGAAGAATCCGGCAGAAATTGAGTTAAGCCGGACGTGAAACCGGAAAGACAGAAAATCCGGCTATGATGAAAAATGCTGTGCAGAAAAAGGGAATTTCGTTTGAGTAACCTGTTGTATTGTTTCAGATAAGGATAACCTGTATACAGGACGCGGCAGAAAGAAAGGGTGTGGGAATTGAAAGACAAACTGATTGAGATGGTGGATATCTCGAAATCTTTTGATGGGACGAGAGTACTGGATGAAATTGATCTGTATATTCGTGAGAATGAGTTCGTAACACTTCTCGGTCCGAGCGGATGCGGAAAAACGACGATGCTTCGTATTCTCGGAGGCTTTGAAAAGCCGGATACAGGAAAAGTGCTGTTCGACGGAAAAGATATTACAGATCTGCCTGCCAACAAAAGGCAGCTGAACACGGTTTTTCAGAGATATACATTGTTTCCTCACATGACGGTGGAGGAAAACATTGCATTTGGACTGAAGATACGAAAAAAAACCCGTACATATATAGATGATAAGATCAAATATGCGTTGAAGCTGGTTAATCTGGACGGATACGAAAAACGGTATCCGGATTCGCTTTCGGGCGGGCAGCAGCAGCGTATTGCCATCGCAAGAGCTATTGTAAATGAACCGAAGGTTCTCCTGCTTGATGAACCGCTTTCTGCGCTGGATCTCAAGCTCAGGCAGGATATGCAGTATGAGCTCATGCGGCTGAAAGAAGAACTGGGCATTACCTTTGTCTATGTCACACATGATCAGGTAGAGGCACTGACCATGTCGGATACCGTTGTGGTTATGAACCAGGGCTATATCCAGCAGATCGGAACACCGGAGCATATTTATAATGAGCCGGAGAATGCGTTTGTAGCTGACTTTATCGGTGACAGTAATCTTTTCGGCGGCATTATGATCGAAGATAAGCTGGTTTCGATCAATGACCAGCGATTTGTCTGTGTGGATACAGGCTTCGGAAACAATAAACCGGTTGACGTCGTCATCCGTCCGGAGGATGTGGAACTGGTACCGCCGGGAGAAGGCGTTGTGGACGGAATCGTAACAAGCCTGATATTCAAAGGCGTGCATTATGAAATGGATGTGGATGCCTGCGGACTGGAATGGCTTGTACACAGCACAAAAGGGTTTGAAGAAGGAACCAGGGTCGGACTGAAGATCGATCCCTTCAATATTCAGATCATGAACAAGCCGGAATACGACGACGAAAAGATGATCGTGGAAGAGTAATGCAGCAACAAATGACCCGCCCGTTAAACGGGCGGGTCATTTTGCGTGTTCAGCAGTTTTTCAGGCGTCAGGCCGGGAAAAATTTTCCGGCAGTTTTATTCATCTCATGAAGATTTTAAACGCAGCCACAGATCGCTGTAATACTGGTCCATTTCTTCGCCGAGCCAGTTGAATGCTTCCAGCTCAGGCATCTCATCCATATCCGGGAAGATTTCTTCCGACTCCAGAACGTATTCGTCTTCAATGTAGTCACGGGCCCCGTTGTTGGGAGTGGAATAGGTCAGATATTCACAGTTAAGCGCTGCGATATCCGGACGGCACATAAAATCAATAAAAGCGTGTGCGTTTTCAACATGACGCGCGTTTGCCGGAATGACCCAGGAGTCAAGCCATATATTGGTTCCTTCTTCCGGAATCGAAAAAGCGAGGTCTTCGTTTGCATCGATCATCCAGAGTGCTTCACCGGAATAAACAACGCCGAGGGCGGCTTCTCCGGAGACCAGTTTATCACGTGCTTCATCGATGACATAAGCCTGCACGAGTTCTTTCTGGTCAATAAGTTCATTTAAGGCGTCTTCAAGCTCATCCTTGTCTGTTGTATTCATGGAATAGCCAAGCCGCTTGAGGGTGATTCCGAAGGTATCCCGAACCGATTCCTGCATCAGGATCTCATCCTTCCAGACCGGATCCCAGAGAATATCCCAGGTGTCAGGCTCTTCTTCCAGAATTGTGGTATTGTACATGATCCCGATCGTACCCCAGGAATAGGGGATTGAATAAATGTTGCCGGGATCATAACTTTCGGAAAACTGCAGGTATTCTTTATCTATATATTCAGCTGCTGTCGGCAGAAGATCCTGCTGCAGCGGCTGAAGCAGATCATTATTTATCATTTTGGAGATCATATAGTCCGAAGGACAGATTACATCATATTCGGCGGCACCGGAGGCAACCTTCGGATACATGTCCTCATTCGTATCGTATTCGTCAACCACGACTTCGATACCTGTTTCTTCTGTGAACATGTCGTAGACATCCGGATCTGCATAGTCTCCGAAATTATAAACATAGACAACATTTTCATCTTCTGTTTCTTCTTTGCCGCATCCGGAAAAAACGAGGACCGGAAGACAGAGCAGCGCAAGAAAGAAAAACAGAATCTGCTTTCTTTTTCCGGGCTTTGCAAGTCTTCCCGCAGAGGTATGATTTTTCATTCTATTTTCAGACATTGCGCAGCGACTCCTGTAAAGCTTTGGATGTATGAGAATTCAGTTTCAGCAGAAGCACAAGAACCAGTATTGCAATCATGAACAGCGTGAAGAGAGCATACATTTCAGGATGAATGCCAAGCTTCAGCTCTGCATAAAGCTTTGTGGGAAGTGTGTCAAAACCGCTTCCTTTGGTAAAGTGCGTGATGATGAAATCGTCAAGAGACATGGTAAAGGCCAGAATCAGACCGGCTATGATACCCGGCCGGAGATCCGGCAGTACAATTTTGAAAAAGGCATAGGGACCGGAGGCGCCGAGATCTACGGCTGCTTCGTAATGACTGATGTTAAAGGTGGACAGCCGCGGCATGACACATAGCATCACATACGGAATGTTGAAAGTGATATGTGCAAGAAGAACGGATCCCGTTCCGAAACGCAGACCAAAGCTCAGGAAGAGCAGCATAAAAGAGATACCGGTCACGATATCGGCGTTCAGCATAGGAATGTTCGAAATGGCCATGAAAACAGAACGTTTTCTCTTTTTCATATGAAGAAGAGCCAGACATGCGGGGATGGCGATCAGAGTGGCGATCACAGCAGAAAGAATTCCGATCACAATGGAATTGCGGAATGCAAGAAGAATGCCTTCGTCCTGAAACAAGGAAACATACCATTCAGTGGTGAACCCGGCCCATGTACCGCGGTAACGGCTTGCATTGAAGGACTGCACCAGAATAACGGCCGCGGGAACATACAGGAAAAACAGAATCAGACCGATATAGGCATTCTTGAAAAATTTCCGCATCAGGGAACAACCTCCTTGGATCGACGTTCAGCCAGAGCCTGAAGCCCCATATTCAGCAGGATGAAGAGCATCAGGATAATAGAAAGACCGCTTCCGACATTCCAGTCGTAAGCGCTGATGAATTCCTGTTCAATGATATTACCGATCAGAAGAACCTTATTGCCGCCCAGAAGGGCACTGATTGCAAAAGTCGTCAGCGAGGGGATAAAGACCAGCGTGATACCGCTGACCAGACCCGGAACCGAAAGAGGGAAGATGATTCTCGTAAGGACCTGCGAGCGGGATGCGCCCAGGTCTTCCGCACTTTCGATCAGATGACGATCGATCCTGTTCAGAGAATTATAAAGAGCAAGGATCATATAAGGAAGATAATTGTACTGTTGTAA
>JABUSX010000230.1 GCA_021442545.1 Eubacterium sp.
AAATCTTTGCCGGAAGCAGGAGCTGTCTGTACCGCATCTGCAGCAGAAGAAGAGAGAAACTGTGCCGAAAGAGTCTTTGTTTCTCCGGATCCGTTCTGTGCTGCGTGACTCATGCCGGAATTGGTCTGTGCGGCGGCTTCGTCTGAAACGGTATCTTTCATAGAAGAAATGTTCTGCGTCAAAGCGGTGTAGCGTGCCCTGCTGATCTTTGTCATCGTGATGACCGACATCACGACCAGAATGATCCTCATGATGTCTTCGGAAAAGCTGCGCATCTGGATATGGACGGCGTCAAAGTACACATCGCGGAAGAAGATCACATAAGAATCTTCGATCACGATGATAACGGAGAAGAGCAGCATTACAAGCAGCATGGGACGCAGCAGAGGAATCTTTTTTGACGGGTGGTCCGGCGATTTCTGCTTCAGCTGCCTCAGGCTGACAAAGGAAAAAACGAAAAGGAAGACCTGGCTCGGAAGGAAATAGATCCAGGATTTCATCGAACTGTTCGGAAGAGCCGGAATAAAGAGCATGATGATGACGATCACGGTGAGAAAGATGCCGAGGCCGGTCTCTTTCTTTTCGGATATCAGATGTTTTTTCAGCAGCAGCATGCAGGCGAAAGAACCCGCATAGATCAAAGTCTTCAGAGAGGGAACCATCAGAAACATGGTTTCATAGCCGGAACCGAATGCGGGATCCAGCTCCGTAAGGGAAATGACTATATGATCCAGCGTAAAGAAGAGGAAGAGAAACACTGCCGTCAGGAAGATCCTGCGGCCGGTGACCCTGTTTATGAACAAAGACAGTGAAAATGCCATGACAAACAAACCAAGTACGATCATGTCATAGACCGGCATAAACAGCATCATATTTTCCCTCCTCTGTATGTATATTTATAGCATATAACACACCCCTATATTAAAGTCAAACAGGCAGTTTCAGGGGAAATCCGTATTTTTTCAGGAAGCCGGGTTTATCTGAAAAATACGCATAAACTTTGATAATCCAGGCACACCGGGGAGCGGATCTATCCATGTGACGGGGGGATATTTTTTCAAAATGAGAGGATATTTCTTCAGAAATCCGAAAGATAACACAGATATCCCCGGATCCGGCCGCCTTTTCCGGCAGAAATGTTTCTGCCGCGGAAAGTGCCTTCTTTGCTGCCGCAGAAGTTCTTTCCGCAAAAAAGAAAAATTTCATCAGAAACACGGCAAAATTTTTCAAAACCCCCAAAGATACATAAAAATTGCACAAAAGTTTATGTGGGTTTATGTGCATACGGGTAAAAATGAACGAAAAATATATCCGGCGGTTGATGTACAGTTGAAAAAAATGACTTTATAATTGTTTCATAAATCGAACCGGTTTGTGCTGTTTCATTAAATAAGAAAAGGAGGTTCATAACTCAATGGGTGGGAAAAAGAAATTCAGTATGTTTGGCGCAATTCTCACGGTCATCTGCGTTGTGTTCGTGGCGGAAGCTGCGGCACCGGTTGCGGCGATCGGCAATTCCCAGTACTTCTGGTGGATTTTCATGATCATCTGCTTCCTGCTCCCGTACGGATTGATCTCTTCCGAAATGGGAACGACCTATGATAACGGCGGAGGTCTATATGACTGGGTCTCGGTAGCCCTCGGACACAGATGGGGTGCCCGCGTTTCCTGGTACTATTGGATCAACTTTCCGCTCTGGATGGCTTCGCTGGCCGTTATCTTCCCGGAAATCATCTATTATATGTTCGGAGTTGAGCTGGGAACCGTCCCCTCTGTTCTTATAGAACTGGCATTCATCTGGATCGTTACGCTGATCGCCAGAACGCCGACAGCAGATTCTGCCTGGATCATGAACGTTTCCGCGATCATCAAAGTCGGCCTGGCCGTTGCGATCGGTGTCCTCGGTATCGTCAGTGTTGCAAAGAACGGCATGGCCAACCCGATCAACTCGTTTACCGATCTGCTGCCTTCGTTCGATCTGAACAGCCTGAGCTTTATTTCCGTTATCATATTCAACATGCTGGGCTTCGAAGTTATCTGTACGATGTCCGATAATATGGAGAACCCGAAGAAGCAGATCCCGCAGGCGATCATTATCGGCGGTCTCGTGATCGCGATCATCTACATGTTCTCCGCCTTCGGTATCGGAGCTTCCGTCCCGACAGAAATGATCAGCACCGACACAGGACTGATCGCCGCCTTCGTAATGATGATCGGGCAGAACAAGCTGATCATCGCACTGGTTGCGCTGCTGTTCGGACTGACCCTCTTCGGAAACATGATCTCCTGGTCAACGGGTGCCCATGAAGTGGCAGCCTATGCGGCAGAAAACGGCGACATGCTTTCTGTATTCGGAAAACGCGATCCCAAGACCAAAATGCCGACCGGCGGCATCATGGTAACGGCAATCGTGGCTTCCATCGTTGTTATTCTTTCTCCGGTCTTCACGATGATCGGAATGGACAGCCTGTTCTGGAGCTTCTTCGCTCTGAACCTGGTCATGTTCATCCTCTCCTATGTACCGGTATTCCCGGCCTTCCTGAAGATGAGAAAGATCGATCCCGACAGAGAACGTCCCTTCAAGGTTCCCGGCGGCCCGGTCATGATCAAGATCCTGGCAATCGTGCCGATGGTTCTGATCATCGTGTCCATCATCTTCACGGCGGTTCCGCTTTCCTTCGATGCGGAGACCCTGGCAGGCCAGCTCCCGATCCTGATCGGCGCGATCATCTTCATCATCATCGGTGAGATCATCATCAAGGTGAAGAAGATCAAGGATTAGCCCTCCCGCCGGAAGAGCGGGAACAGCTGCAGGCCTGTACAGAAAAGCAGAAATGTACAGAAAGCAGATCTGCACAGAAAAGCAGGTTCTGCACAGAAAAGCAGGTTCTGCACAGAAAAGCAGATTCTGCAGGAAAAAGTGAATAAAAATAAGAAATTTCAGAAACCATATATTTTCAAGAAAGGAGTAAAAACATGGCAAGAAGGATTGAGGGTTCCACCCCCAAACAGGATGGCTACAGAATGCCCGGCGAATTTGAAGAGCAGGAATGCATATGGATGCTCTGGCCGTGGCGCAACGACAACTGGAGACTCGGCGCAAAGCCGGCACAGGCCGCCTATGTGGAAGTCGCGAAAGCGATCAGCGAGTTCGAGACCGTCAACATGCTCGTTCCGCCGATGCAGTATGAAAATGCTCTTGCGCGTATCGCACCGGTCAACAACGGCAATATCAATGTCATCGAAATGACGAACGATGACGCCTGGATCCGTGACACAGGCCCCACCTTCGTTGTGAACGATAAAGGCGGCGTCCGCGGTGTCGACTGGGGATTCAACGCATACGGCGGCCTCGTCGACGGCCTCTACTTCCCCTGGCACGAAGACGAAATGATCGCCCGCAAGGTCTGCGAATGCGCCGGCGTGGATTCCTACAAACCCAAGAGCCTCGGCGATCCGGACAAAGACTTCATCCTGGAAGGCGGATCCATCCATGTTGACGGCGAAGGAACCGCTCTGGTAACGGAGATGTGCCTGCTGCACGAATCCCGCAACCCGGAAATGACCAAGGAACAGATCGAGGAACTCCTGAAAGAGTATCTGAACGTGGAAAAGGTTCTCTGGGTCAAAGACGGCATCGATCCCTACGAGACGAACGGACATATCGATGATGTGGCCTGCTTCGTACGTCCCGGCGAAGTGATGTGCATCTACACCGAAGATACAGAGCATCCGTTCTATAAAGAAGCAAAGGCTGCCTTCGAGTTCCTGTCCGAGCAGACGGATGCCAAAGGCCGCAAGCTGAAGATCTGGCCGCTCTGTGTCACGAAGCTGCCCTGCTACCTGAAGGACGCGGATACGATCGACTTCTCCGAAGGCGCAATCCCGCGTGAAGAAGGCGAGATCTCCATTGCTTCCTATCTGAACTATCTGATCGTGAATGGCGCAGTCATCCTCCCGCAGTATGGCGATGAGAACGATGAACTTGCTGTCAGGATGGTTCAGGAAGCCTATCCGGACCGGAAGATCGTCGGCGTTCAGACGACAGAAGTAGCCTATGGCGGCGGCAACATCCACTGCATCACCCAGCAGCAGCCGAAAGCCATCGTAAAGTAAAACCAACCGCGTTTTTAATAATTTAAAGAAAAGGAGAAAATACCATGTACGCAAACGGAGTAAGACATTTCATCGACACCTCTGACCTCACAAAAGAAGAGATCCTGGATATCGTTTATCTTTCGCTCGAAATCAAAAAATGCATCAAGGCCGGTTACTATCCGCCGCTGATGAAGAACAAAACGCTGGGCATGATCTTCCAGCAGTCCTCCACCAGAACCCGTGTTTCCTTCGAGACAGCCATGAGCCAGATGGGCGGACATGCCCAGTACCTCGGCCCGGGCATGATCCAGCTCGGCGGACACGAGACCATCGGCGACACCGGCAAGGTTCTTTCCCAGCTGATCGACGTTGTCATGGCGCGCGTTATCGAACACAAGACCGTTGTGGATCTGGCAAGCGCCTGCTCCATCCCGGTCCTGAACGGCATGTCCGATTACAACCATCCGACACAGGAGATCGGCGATATGTGCACGATCGTTGAAAATCTTCCGAGAGGAAAGAAGCTGGAAGACTGCAAGGTCGTCTTCGTCGGCGATGCCACCCAGGTCTGCGCATCCCTCGGCATGATCTGCACGAAGCTCGGCATGCACTTTGTCCACTACGGACCCAAGGGACATCAGCTTCCCGACAGCCCGAGCGCAGCCTGCGTTGAGATCCTTGAACAGAACTGCAAGGAAAGCGGCGGCACCTTCGAATACGGCGATGACAGAGATCTCGTCAGGGGCGCAGACTTCATCTACACAGACGTGTGGTATGGCCTGTATGAAAGCGAAATGCCCAAGGATGAGCGCGTACGCATCTTCGGCGACTATCAGGTAAACCGCGATCTCATGAGCCTCGGCAACATCGGCTGCAAGTTCATGCACTGCCTGCCGGCCACCAGAGGCGAAGATGTTACGGACGAAGTCGCGGATTCCGAATCCTCCCTCTGCTGGGACGAAGCCGGCAACCGTCTGACCGCCATGAGAGGCCTTCTTGTATGGTTCACACAGTATCAGAGAGCAAACGCTCCGTCCGAACTGCAGCAGGCCGCGGCACAGGAAAATCTTGAGAAATTCATGTTCGAAAGAGGCATTCAGTAAGTTCAGTGTTCCTCATACCTCTCGCTTCCCGCACCTCCGGGTGCGGGAGGTTTCCATTTTTCATGAGGAAGAAGTCTATAAGGAGGAGCCGTTATGGCAAGAATCGTGATTGCATTAGGGGGGAACGCGCTTCAGTCGAAGAACAGCGCCCCGACTGCAGAAGGACAGCTTTCTGTCGTAAAGGAAACCTGTGAATTTATCGCGGACATCGTCCAGGCAGGGCACGAGATCGCCGTCGTACACGGAAACGGCCCCCAGGTGGGACGCATCGTGCTCGCATCCGAGACGGCAAACGAAGTAACACCGGCGATGCCGTTCGACGTATGCGGCGCCATGAGCCAGGGATACATCGGCTATCACATCCAGCAGGCACTGCGTTACAGCCTCGGCAAGAGAGGGATCAACTATCCCGTTCTGACGATCGCTACGCAGGTCGTGGTCGACAAAAACGACCCGGGATTTCAGAACCCGACCAAACCCATCGGTCCGTTCTATACGAAAGAAGAAGCAGATGAGCTCGTTGCAGAACGCGGCTACATCGTAAAAGAAGATGCGGGACGCGGCTACCGACGTGTAGTGGCTTCCCCCATACCGCAGAAGATCGTTGAGATCAACGCGATCCGCGGTCTCTGGGACACCTCCATCGTGATCTGCTGCGGCGGCGGCGGGATCCCCGTCGTGGAAAACCTGGACGGCACCATGGATGGCGTGGCAGCCGTTATCGACAAGGACTTCGCAGCCGAGCTGCTTGCGGAACAGGTCGATGCGGATGCGCTGATGATCCTGACCGAGGTCGAAAAGGTCGCAGTCAACTGGGGCAAGCCGGATCAGCAGGATCTGTCTCACATGAGCCTGCTTGAGGCGGCACAATATGTCGAAGAAGGACAGTTCGCACCCGGAAGCATGCTTCCGAAGGTCGAAGCCTGCATGAAATTTGCAAGAGCCTTCCCGAACAAAAAGGCGATCATCAC
>JABUSX010000419.1 GCA_021442545.1 Eubacterium sp.
CGGAAGCGATCGCTTCCGCAATACGTACAATATCCGCACCGTCAACGGCACGGATATAATTCACTGTGATTTCACGATCCCCTTCATTGCTGACAAAGCGGATCGGATATTCTGTACGGCTGTTGAGCAGACGGACAAGCTGACTGTCGGCGTCAATAAAAACGGTTTCATAACCGGAATCCGAAAACAGCTGTGCAAGGAACCCCCGTCCGATGCTGCCGGCTCCGTACATAACTGCGATCATATTCCGCCCACTCGCTTTTTATATTCTTCAACAATAGCTATCCCGCTGCTGCTCCCGATCCGGGTGGCGCCGGCTTCGATCATGGCAAGACAGGTATCCAGATCCCGTATGCCTCCGGCTGCTTTCACCCCGACGGCATCTCCAACGATCGATTTCATCAGGCGGACATCTTCCAGAGTCGCTCCGCCGGTTCCCATACCCGTAGAAGTTTTTATGAAGTCGGGGCGTATCTCAGCCGCCATCTCGGAAAGCCGTGCGATCTCCTCTTTCGTGAGATAGCAGTTCTCGAAGATCACCTTCCCGATGATGCCGTGTTCACGAACGGTGCCGATGATCGTTTCCATCTCGTTCCGCACATAATCCCATTTTCCGTCCTTGACCTGGCCGATATTGATCACGTAATCGATCTCATCGGTTCCGTTGCGGATGGCATCCTCAACTTCAAATCTTTTCGTTTCGACCGTTGTCTGTCCCAGCGGAAATCCGATCGCCGCCCCGACATGAACCGCCGTTCCGGCCAGAAGTTCTTTGCACACCCGGACAGGTACGGAATTGATCGCAACCATCTTGAAGCCATATTCAACCGCTTCACCGCATATCCGTACAAAATCTTCATACCGGGCATCCGGTTTCAGCCATGTATGATCAAAATAATTCGCCAGCTCCGCAACCGTAAGATTTTTCATACTTCTCTTCTTTCCTTTTCAATTCTCTTCTGCTATGCCGCAGACCTCATTATAGAACCGGGACATGGCATGGAAACAACGGTCATACTGTGCACCGTATTTGTCATAAACCACCGAACGTTCCTCGTCAGGAATAAATTCTTTTACAACCCACACGTTTTCATCTGCCGCTTTCCGGATATCCGGATAGATTCCGACTGCATTTCCCGCAAGAATGCAGGCTCCCCACATAGCCACATCTTCACGGTTCAGGATTCCGTATATCTTACGATGCGCATCTGCACACATCTGCGGCCAGATTCTGGATTTCGCCCCTCCGCCGATCGTGCTGACGCGGCTCATTTCATATTCCGGATACATTGCCTTCATCCGCTCCAGAGAAAGTCCGAAATCATACGTAAGGCTTTCCATCAGAGACTTGTAAAAATGCGCTTTGGAATGGCTCCAGTCAAATCCCATCCACATGCCGTGAATCGAATCGATCAGAGGCATGGAACTGCCCGAAAGAAGCCCTACACTCATAAGTCCGCTGCATCCGATCGGAATAGACTCCATTTCATCTTCCATTCCGGAAAACGCATCCTTCAATGACATGTTTTTTTCTTTTACAAAGGTGTCAATAAACCAGTCCAGGGTAATGCCGGAACCGGTAATGAAATTCTCAATCAGGAAATCCCCCGGAACTGCTGAGGGAATCATATCATAACGGCGCTCTTCCATATCCGGGCGCCACTCCTTCACACAGCAGCTTACCGCACCGTAAGAGCCTGCTTCAAAGATCAGATCACCGGGATGCACGATCGCTGCCCCAAGGCATCCTGCCGCCTTGTCACCGGCTCCGGAAACCAGCGGAATTCCGGACTTCAGACCTGTCTGCTCCGCCATATCCTGGCGAAGATGTGCACAAATGGTATTTGAGTTAACGATCTTCGGAAGCTTATCCGGTTCCATGCCGACCGCACTGCAGATCTCTTCCGACCATTTCCCCGCCTGCACGTCCGCCAGACCTGTCCACTGCGTATAACTGCGGTCCATGACAGATTCTTCTACAGAAATGTCTCCCAGTTTTCCGATCACATATCCGCTTATCATCAGATATTTGCGGATCTTTGCACTTTCTTCCGGAAACTCTTTCCGAAACCACTCGGACTTCGGTGCCATCTGCGGGAAATTCGTACCACCCGTAATGTAAAATGCGTCTTTTAATTCTTTCATCTGCCGCTGCGCATAAGGCATATAACGGCTATCCAGTGAACACGACCACGTCGTGATATCATTCCAGTTTTCATCAACTCCCATAAAGCCGGACATCTGTCCAGTAAATGAGATTGCCGCAATGTTTCCCGCCCGGTCTCCAAGCTGCTCTGTCACCTTTTTCATACAGGCAAGAACAGAGGCAAAAAGTTCTTCTCCCTTCTGGATGAAAATACCGGGCCCGGGTCTGTAATCCCTGACAGGCTCCATGGCAGCAGCCAGGCATTCGCTGTCTTCCGCATAGACCCCTGTCTTAATAAAACTGGTACCGAGATCGATCGCCATGAATAATGTCTCTGCCATCCTTTTTCCCTCCTGAAGCAAGAGCCGCCGAGCGACCTGCATATGCAGCGTATCTCGGCAGCTCCACTGCCTGAGGTCTCACGACCTCTGATCATTCACAGAACCATCTGTCATCCATGCCTTTTCCCGCACTCACCGGCTTGATTCCGCATGGCAGAACAGACGTTTCAGAAAAAATATCGTTCCGAATTAATAGGTCTTGCCGTCGTACTGAGCAGCATTGTCAATCGTGATATTTTCGCCTTTGATCATAACGTGTTTGTCAATTTCATCAGCTTTGCCCGCAAAATACTTCTCTGCAAATTCCACAGATTTTGCAGCAAGAGCTGCCGGGAACTGAACCGGTGAAGACAGGATCTGGCCGGCTTTGATCATATCAATGTCGTTCTGTGCTCCGTCGATATCAACAACAGAAATCTCGCCCGCTTTGCCGGCTGCTTCGATCGCTGCAACAGCACCCTGAGCCGTCGGGGAATTGATTGCGAAAACACCATTCATGTTCGGATAAGACTGAATGAAGGTTTCCATGATGGACTGTGCATCTTCAACAACACCAAATGCATCGACATCCGCAACGATCTTGATATCCGGATAGGATTCATCGATCACTTCCTGCAGACCCTGTACTCTCTGGCGTACGCACTTGATCGTGGAGAAGTTGATAACACCGATTTCGCCTTTGCCGCCCATGGCTTCGCAAAGCGTTTTGGCAGCTTCGCGGCCAAGCAGGAGGTTGTCAGACTCGATGAAGGACTCAACAAGATCGCCGTCTGTCACTTCCATATCGATGATGAAGACCGGGATTCCTGCACGCTGTGCTTCAAGAAGAGCCGGTTTGATTCCTTCGGAATCGATCGGGTCAATAATGATGCAGTCAACGCCGCGGGCGCAGAACTCGGTAATATCTGCAACCTGCTGGTTGATGTCGTTGGCGGGATCCGGAGTCAGAACCGTACCGCCGGCTTTTTCTACAAGTTCCTTAACCGTATCGGCTTCCTTTTTGAAGAAAGCATTTGCCATTGTCATAACCGAAACGCCATAGGTCTTTCCGGAGCTGAGCTCTGTAGCCTCATACGTATAGGTTGACGGTTCGTAAACGACTTCTTCCTTCGCTTCTTCGGCAGATACAGCTACTGCACCGGCTGCAAAGCTGGCTATTGCCATCACACAGACCAACAACTTTGCTACTTTTCTTTTCATCAATACTTTCCTCCTTACTTCTTCTTGGTTCTCAGGTCAAAATAAACTGCTCCTAAAATAACTATCCCTTCACAAACGTCCTGCCAGTAGAACGGGACGTTCAGGTAGTTCAACCCCGTGTTCAGCACACTGATGATCAATGCACCGATGAATGTAGAACCCATGCGGCCCACACCGCCGCTCATACTGGTTCCGCCGACAACCGCAGCGGCGATTGCAGAAAGCTCTGCGCCCTGCCCCAGAGTAGGCTGGCCGCTGTACAGACGGGAACAATACACGACACCGACAACACCATACAGCAGACCGGCAATCGTGTAGGCGATCCAGGTCACCTTCCGGATATTGATGCCGGAGAAACGGGCAGCCTCCGCATTGCCGCCGATCGCGTAAACAGAACGTCCGAACTTTGTTTTGTTCAGAAGCATGGACATAATGATCAGAATCACGATCGCATATAAGATCGGATAAGGAATCAGGTCAAACAGATAACCGTTTCCGATTGCACCAAACTCCGTCTCGATACGGATCGGCGTACCGGCCGATGCCATGTACGCGATGCCCCGGACAATATTCATGGTGCCGAGTGTAACGATAAACGGCGGGATGTTTGTAGAAGATACAAGGAAACCATTCAGACATCCGAACGCCAGTGCCAGCGCGATACCGACAATGATTGCCAGAACATAATTGTTGGTATTCAGAATCACAAACGCACAGTAGGTACTTGCAATGGCTTCGATGGAACCAACCGAAAGGTCGATGCCTCCGTTGATGATGACCAGAGTCGCACCAAATGCCACAATGGCATCCAGCGACGCAACACGGACAATATTGATCAGGTTGGCACTGGCCAGAAAGCTGAACTTGGTCAGGACGCCGAACACGAGTATCAAGGCAAAAAGAGCAAGCAGAATACCCATGTTCTTTTTCAGATAACGCCCGAAGGAACTCGATCCGAAACCTGCCTTCATTTTATTCTCCTGCATTTGCTTTTCCTCCCATTGTTAAATCCATGACTCGTTCTTCGGAAAGTTCCGCACGGCTCAGTTCTCCCATCAAGCGTCCTTCCCTCATAATATAGGCGCGGTTCGAAAGATTAATGACTTCGGGCATTTCAGAAGAAATAAAGATGATTCCGACACCCGTTTTTGCCAGTTCCTGGATCAGCTTGTAGATCTCGAATTTTGCACCGACGTCAATTCCGCGGGTCGGTTCATCAAGGATCAGAACCTTTGGCTCCGTCGCCAGCCACTTGGCCAGAACGACTTTCTGCTGGTTTCCTCCGGAAAGATTCCGGACAATATGCTCCGGACCGTTCGCTTTGATCTGCAGGCGGTCGATGTAATGTTCAACGATTTCGTCTTCCTTTTTATGATCTGTTTTTAATCCATGGATCAGTTCATCCAGCAGCGTCAGCGACGTGTTGTATTTGATGTCCTGCATCAGAACAAGACCCTGCTCCTTCCGGTTCTCCGGAGCAAGAGCAATGCCCGCATTGATCGCATCCTTAGGGATCCTGATATCCAGTTCCTTTCCTTCAAGGAAAACCTTTCCCGAAGTCATCGGATCAATGCCGAAGATTGCCCGCATGGTTTCTGTACGTCCGCTGCCGACCAGTCCGTAGAAGCCAAGAATTTCTCCCTTGTTCAGCGTAAACGAAACATCTTCCACAAAGCCGCCGGAAAGATGCTCCACCCGAAGAAGTTCTCCGCCGACCTCATTATCGACCGGCGGATATACATCCGACATATCCCTGCCGACCATCTGTCTGACGACATCATCATAGGTAACTTCATTCGCATTTTCAGTCGCTATATACGCACCGTCGCGAAAGATCGTGATCCGGTTCGAAATGCGGAATATTTCATCCATGCGGTGGGAAATATAAATGATAGCCAGACCCCGGTCCCGAAGGTTCTCAATGAATTCAAGAAGGTTCGATATCTCACGTGTCGTGAGGGAAGCCGTCGGTTCATCCATGATCAGGATTCTGGAATCTTTGGAAATGGCACGGGCGATCTCCACCATCTGCTGCTGGGCTACTGTCAGTTCTCCGGCCCATACGTGGGTATCGATGATATCCTGAAGACCCAGCGTTTCCAGAACAGTATAGGCATCCTTGTGCAGCTTTTTATCATCGACAAAACCCATTCTGGTAGAGGGCATCCGTCCGAGATAAATATTTTCTGCAACAGTCATGTACGGAACAAGGCTCAGTTCCTGATGTATGACAGCAATACGAAGTGCTTCCGAACCGGCGACAGATTTAATCTCAACCGGTTTTCCGTCGATGCGGATCTCTCCCTCGGTCGGCTCATGTATCCCGGCAAGCATTTTGATCAATGTAGACTTCCCGGCGCCGTTTTCTCCTACAAGAGAATGGATCTCTCCTTCCCGGAGATCAAAATGCACACCATTCAGTGCCCGTACACCGGAAAAATCCTTGGAAATGTTTTCCATTTCCAGAATGG
>JABUSX010000047.1 GCA_021442545.1 Eubacterium sp.
TCGGGAAGTGCATAAAATGCACGGAATAAAATGCTGTGTCCATCGATCAGAAGCAGTTTTTCAGACAAAATGATTCCTCTCCTTCTTTTCAAAACATCCCGGCATCGTCCACCTTAAAGAGACACCGAAAAGAGTTTCACCTCTGAAACTCTCAATAATGTCTCATACCGCCGAGATAGGATGTAACATGGAAAATACCGGTCATATCCAGAATGAGCAGTACGGACAAAGTAAGCGTCGCGATCAGTATACATAGCCGAAATACCGTTTTTAAACGCTTCCTTTTCAGCTCCTCTGTCCGGTCTTCAATCAGCTGTGCAAGCAGGGATCTCATGTCAAAAGACGATGCATCATAAGGAATGGATTTATCATTTAATATAGAAATGGTCTGTTCGATCATACACTGCGTTTCAAGCTGTTCCCGGCATTTTTCGCATAACTGCACATGTTCTATGAAATATTCCGTTTCCCGGTCGTGGAGGGTGCCGGAAAGGAAACCGGGGATCATGGAATGGATCTTCCTGCATCCCGGATCCCGGGCGAATCTTTTTTCGTTTGCCGCGTCGGTTTTTCTCTGTGACACCACGTTTCCTTTCCAGACCCGTTTCAGGACTGCAGTTTTTCAGCCGCCGCCTGCAGCCTTCTGAGCGATTCGTCTTTTCCCAGAAGCTCCATGATGCCCGTTGCTCCGGCCGGTGTTGCCTGCTTTCCGGAAACAGCCAGACGAAGCGGCCACATAACTTTGTTGACCTTATATTCTTTTTCTGAAGCATAGGAAGACAGGACAGCAAACAGGCTGTCATTATCAAAGGCATCCGTCTTCTCCAGTATGGGGATCAGATCCCGGATGATCTCCAGCGACGACTCTGCCGTACTTTTGGATTTTTTATGTGTATACATGGAAATATCGTAATCCGGAACCGCATCCAGGAAATCCACCTGCTCCGGTATATCCGAATACAGCTGGATCCGGGACTGCACCATTTCCGCGATCTTATGAAGGTCAAAGTTTCCCTTCAGACAGGACTTCAGCACCGGTTCCGCATGAAGGTAAAACTCATCCGGATCCATAGCATGGAGGTATTCCCCGTTCATCCAGGAAAGCTTTGTCATATCAAAAACCGCAGGGCTTTTGTTAATGTGACGGAAATCAAAAACTTCCGTAAGTTCTTTCAGAGAAAAGATCTCACGCTCCCCTGCAGGGCTCCATCCGAGCAGTGCCACATAATTCACAATGGCATCCCTGAGAAAGCCGGCATCCGTCAGATCTTCAAACGAAGAATGGCCGGAGCGCTTGCTCAGCTTCTGCCCTTCTTCGTTCGTGATCAAAGGACAATGAATATAAGTCGGGATCTCCCACCCGAAAGCTTCATAAATCCGGTTGTATTTCGGAGTTGAGGAAAGATATTCGTTTCCGCGCACCACATGGGTAATTCCCATCGTATGGTCATCCACTACATTGGCAAAATTATAGGTCGGAAAACCATCGGACTTGATCAGGATCAGATCATCCAGCTCCTCATTCGGCACCGTGATATCCCCGTAGATCTCATCATGAAAAGAAGTCTCTCCCTCAGCCGGCATGTTGAAACGGATCACATGAGGAAGCCCTGCATCCAGTTTTTCTCTGATTTCTTCCTTCGTGAGATACAGGCAGTGCTTGTCATAGGCATGGATCTCTTTTCCGGCAACGACCCTTTTCAGACCCTCCAGACGTTCCTTTTCGCAGAAACAATAGTAGGCATCTCCCTGTTCGACAAGCTGTTCGGCATATTTTCTGTAAATACCCTGCGCACAGCGTTCACTCTGAATATACGGACCGCAGCCGCCGTCTCTTCCGGGTCCCTCATCCGGATCCAGGCCGGCATATTCAAGCGTGCGGTAAATGATGTCCAGCGCGCCTTCCATGAAACGCTCCTGGTCAGTATCTTCGATCCGGAGCATGAACGTCCCGTCTACATGTTTTGCAATCAGATAGGAATACAGCGCCGTGCGCAGATTCCCGACATGCATTCTTCCGGTGGGGCTTGGAGCAAATCTGGTTTTAACTGTCATATTCTTATCCTTCATCAGCAATCTGTTTCTTATCCTTCAATACCGATCTGTTTCAGATACTCGATCACGGCGCCGACTGTCGTCAGATTCTCCATATCTTCAACGGGAATTTCCACATCATACTGTTCTTCCAGCGTAGTCAGCAGTTCAAAGAGATCCAGAGAATCCGCCTCAAGATCCTCTCTGAAACGGGATTCGAGCGTAATGTCCTCAGCGTTGACGTTTAACTGTTCGGCAAGGATAACCTTCATTTTTTCCAGCATTTTTCTCCTCCTTTTTTGACAATCAGCAAGGTTCCGGTTTCCTACTTGTTTATAATTATTATCAGGAAACTTCCGTTTCCGGTTTCCCGCATCCGGGATGTTCTCTTTTCGTTTCAGGCCCTTCCGTCTGTCCGTATAGACCGGGCCACATTCAATGCCATCCCGATCTCAATCATTGTAAAGATAATGGAAGTGCCTCCGTAACTGACAAAGGGCAGGGTCACTCCCGTCGTCGGAATAAGATTCAGATTCACGCTGATATTCAGAATAACCTGCAGAGCGATATGAACGAAGATTCCGCTGACCAGCAGGCTGCCGTAAAGATCCGGTGCATTCCGCGCAATATAAAACAGACGATACAGAAGATACCCGAAAAGAATCAGGATCAGGATGGCTCCGAAAAGCCCCAGTTCTTCACAGATGATGGAAAAGATCATGTCATTCTGCGCTTCCGGTATCGTGGAAAGCTTCTGTGTACTGTTTCCGAGCCCCTTCCCGAAAAGGCCTCCCGAACCGATGGCATACAATGCCTGCATGACCTGATAGCCGCCCGTTGACAGATTATCCTCAGGGTGAAGCCACGCCAGGATCCTGCGCATTCGGAAATTAGAACTGCTGGTGATCGTCTTGCTGATCACGGCCAGAAGACCGCCTCCCGCAGCCGTCAGAAGGCCAAAACCCACTAGGAAGGGTGCCGTGCGCGGGTGCGCCAGAAAAACAACGATGGCACAGATTGCCAGAATGATGATGGCCGTACTGAGATTCTCCGTAAAAATATAGGCTGCCACAGCCTGCACAAGCCCAACCAGAAAAACGACGAACATGCCTCCGAACGAATTCAGCTTTCTCCGCATGGGCACGACCATGAACGGAATCATCAGAATGAGGGCGATCTTTGCAATTTCAGAAGGCTGAAAAGAATAGCTCCCGATCTGCAGCCAGCGCGTCGCTCCGTTTACGGTCAGCCCGTAGGGACTGAACCGGACGGCTGCCATAGCAGCCAGTGCCGCCACATAAATGACAGGTGCTATTTTGATCAGTATATGATAATCGATAAAGGCAAACAGAAGCGCCGCCCCGATGGCCAGAAGACTGTTTACAGCCTGACGGCTGAAATAAAACATATCATCCCCGATCTTCGCATCATTCGCGGCCTCATAGGCACTGGCACTATAGAGCATCACAAGCCCGAAGCAGATCAGAATAATAACAACAGCAAGCATACTGTAGTCAAAAAAAACTTCTTTTTTCTTTTCTCTGAATCCGTCCAGTGACTTCGGCATATCCTTATTTCCTTTCAAAACACTCACAGGATCACGAAAGTCCGCATCGTAAATCAACTGCGGTATTCTGACATGATCGCTGTAAAGGTCAAAAGTTATGATACCACAAAACAACTGCAAAAACACGCCTGTAAAAAAAGAGTTCCCGCTGTGGCGGAAACTCTTCTCCTGTTTCTTATGCTGCAGACGTCATAACCCCGTCTGTCCGATCCGGCTTCCTCTGCATTCTGCAGACAAAAACCATTCTCTGACCAGCCTGTTTTCTGTCCGTAAACAATACGCGGAACTTCTGCGGACAGCGTCTGTTTCTTTTCCCGGGATCAGTCTTCCACGTACGGAAGGATCGCAAGATGGCGGGCACGCTTCACAGCCAGTGTAACGGCACGCTGATGCTTGGCACAGTTTCCTGTTACCCGGCGCGGAAGGATCTTTCCACGCTCGGAAATATATTTGCGCATCTTGGCCGCATCTTTGTAATCGACGACGTTGTCCTTCCCGCAGAACACACAGACTTTCCTTCTTCTGCGCGGCATACGTCTGCGAGGAGCTTCTCCTCTCTCATGTCTTTCCGGACGTTCGGGACGCTCTCTGTTTGCGGAAGCCGGAGCGGCAGCCGCAGTATTTTCATTATTTTCGTAAGCCATGGTATTTCCTCCTTCTACTTTCGCTCTGCCTTACTCATTATCCGTACGCACGATCAGATAACGCAGGACATTTTCCATGATCCGCATGTGACGCTCGATCTCAGCCGGAGCCGTCGGCTCAGCCTGGAACGGAATGAAATAGTAGAAGCCTTCTTTTTCGTACCGGATCTCGTAGGCGAGACGCTTCTTGCCCCATGCATCGATCTCTCCGATCTCTCCGCCGAACCGGGTAATATACCCTTTCGCCTTTTCGACGATCGCGTCTCTGGCCTCGTCTTCCAGCTTTGTGCTTACGACCAGTGCCAATTCATAATTGTTCATGTCTTTTCCTCCTTTTGGACTTTTGGCTTTCCGTCTGTACGGAAAACAAGGACGTGGTTTTCCCACAGATTGTTACTCTACCACATGTGACGTTTCTTTTCAAGAGAAGAAATACAATTCGGATATTTCGCCCGGTCAGGCCTGACGGTCTGTTTCAGGGATCCGTAACCGAAGGAAAAACATGAAACAGTCGGACATATACAGATTTTTGACCATGGAAAAAAATCCCGAAGACAGATTACACTACAGAAAACAAATTCTGTCCCGGAAAACCGGTTGTTCTTCCGATAACAGAGAAAGACGAGGACAAATTCATGCCTGCAAAAAACAAAATCGAACCCAATCCGATCGCAAAAGCCATCATATCCTCCACCGTTGAACGCAGTATGAAGGAAATCGAAGAGGATCCGAGGCGAAGCATACGAAAACTGGCCGATCTGGGACGCCTGTTTTCAAACGGTCGTTTTACAACGGAGGTTTATGCTCTTGTACAGGATCTTCTTCATAATGACGACAGTCCCCACTATACCACCATTGAGCGGCTGCTTCGTCATACAGACCGCACCGCTCTGAAAACCTTCGGCATTAACCTGGGATATGACGGGCTGAACATTGGCGGGAAGATTGCGCGCAGCCTGGATGAAACCTGCCCCTACCGGATTCCCTGGGTCATTTCGCTGCGTCTCAATTCTTCTCTTGCAAACAGCTTATCTGTAACAGAGATTGAAAATATTATTATGCAGGCAAAAAGAAAAGGTATCTTCTGTTTTTCCATTCGGCTTGAAGGATCTCTTCTCCCTCTGGGCAGTCTGACGGATGTGATTCTCCGGCATGAAAACTGCGCTTTCTTCCTGATGCTTCCGGAGCAGAAACTGGGGGCCATTCATCAGGAAGCCATACAGCGGTGCAAGAATGTCCTCTATCTTCTTCCCGCTTCTTCCGGTATTTCTTCCTCAAATGCAGAATTTCTGAGAAAGATGAAGATCTTTTTCGGCACTTATTATATTTATGACGATCGCACCTCGGAAGAATGGACCAGCGGGAAAAAGATTCATGAATCGCTGGAGGCTGAAGTTCCTTTTGTTGTTCTGGTAGCCGATGATTCCTGCAGCAAAAAAACACAGAAACGCGTCACAAAATATTGTGTCAGTACACGCATGCACCCGGAACACCCCGTTTTCCTCATTGATCAGATCGGAGATATCATGGCCGTTGACCGCCTGCGTAGTGAAAAGGAAAACGGCTGCTTCTTTGAGATTCTGGAAACCGGAGATCTTCGGACCGACACAAAAATCATAACGGATTTCCGCCACACCGTATCCCTGGAACAGCTTCTCTCCGTTGCCTGTCCGGATTAACCGGCACTTTTGGTTTCTGATACGCAAAACAGCTGTTCCCCTGTATCTTTCCGAACGGAGAACAGCTGTTTTATGTTATTCCCTGATCATTTAATCCAGAGAAGCGCGTGCCCCCAGATTCGAAATGATAAGCCGCATGTTGTCAACAAAATCCTTTGGTTCCTGCACGTTTTCGTTTTTCAGCCACGAATAAAAGATAGACAGAACTCT
>JABUSX010000422.1 GCA_021442545.1 Eubacterium sp.
CAACAAGCACTTTTTTTATTTCCGTCCTCATTCTTTATAATTCCTTCGGCTTTGACTGTCCGGATCTTTCAGTTCTGTTACCGGTTCTTCTCTGACAGCATCGATTTCATCACCCTGATAGGGTCCGAAAGCATCTGAATAGGTTTCGATCTCATGCAGATAGGCGGCCACTTCTTTCTGTCTGTTGATGCACAGGGACACGATCAGAGCATTAATAATACTCATCGGCGCCACAAGTGAGTCCACGATTGAAACCATATCGCTCCTTGCCAGAAGGTTGCAGGATGAATAAAGATTCATCGGTGAATTTTCGCTGTCGGTAATGGAAATGGTGCGTGCGTTCCGTGAATTGGCAAATTCCATTGCCTTCAGAACCCGCATGGAATAACGCGGAAAACTGATTCCGATCAGAACATCCCGGCTGTTTATGCGAATCAGCTGCTCAAAGATCTCATTCGCACTGTTCGTTGAAATAAGCCGTACATCCGGCAGGATCTGACGCAGATAAAATGCCAGAAAAGATGCAAGAGGGGCACAGCTTCGAATGCCCGCAATATAGACAACTCCCGCGGAAAGAAGCGTATCCACAGCCTGGCTGAAGACGTCCGGATCCAGATGTTCCATCGTAATACGGATCTTTTCCATATCCCCGGCCATCACCATATCCGGAACTTTTTCCTGCGGAATCTTACCATAAGAAAGGTCGACCTCACGCGCCAGTGCAACCTGTGCACCGACGTATGCTTCGACCTCTTTCCGTTTCTTTTTATCTGCCCGTCTGCGCGGACTCAGCCGCGCAAACAGACCTCCATTTTTTTCTTCCATGTAGATGAAAACCGGATCAGTTATTGATCAGCTTATCTTCTCCGTTCCAGCTGTACAGTTTGCGGATTTCTTCACCGATCTTCTCAGCCGGATGCTCGGATGCCAGCTTACGAAGAGCCTTGAAGTGTGCCTGTCCGCCGGCGGCAGACATATCCAGAAGGAAATCTTTTGCAAAAGTTCCGTCCTGTATGTCGGAAAGGATCTTCTTCATGGTCTTCTTGGTTTCTTCGGTAATGATCTTCGGACCGGTCATGTAATCACCGTATTCTGCCGTGTTGGAGATCGAATAGCGCATGCCGGCAAAACCGCTCTGATAGATCAGATCCACGATCAGTTTCATTTCATGGATGCATTCGAAGTATGCATTACGCGGATCGTAACCGGCCTCAACAAGTGTCTCAAAACCTGCCTGCATAAGAGCTGTCACGCCGCCGCAGAGAACAGCCTGCTCGCCGAAGAGGTCGGTTTCTGTCTCTGTGCGGAAATTGGTTTCCAGCAGTCCTGCACGTGCGCCGCCGATTCCGAGACCATAGGCAAGGGCCTTATCCAGAGCCTGTCCTGTATAGTCCTGTTCAACAGCAACGAGGCAGGGTGTTCCTTTTCCGGCCTGATATTCAGAACGTACGGTATGACCCGGAGCTTTCGGAGCGATCATGGTAACATCTACATTTGCCGGCGGCACGATCTGTCCGAAATGGATGTTGAAGCCATGAGCGAACATCAGCATGTTTCCTTCTTCCAGATTCGGCTCGATAGACTCTTTATACATCTTAGCCTGCAGCTCATCGTTGATCAGGATCATGATGATATCGGCCTTCTTCGCTGCTTCTGCTGCCGTAAACACTTCAAAACCCTGCTGCTCGGCACGAGCCCAGGACCTGCTTCCTTCATAGAGACCGATGATAACATTGCAGCCGGACTCTTTAAGGTTCAGAGCATGGGCATGTCCCTGACTGCCGTAACCGATGATGGCAATGGTTTTTCCTTCCAGAAGGGAAAGGTTGCAATCTTCCTGATAATAAATTTTTGCTGGCATTTTTTTTCCTCTCTTTACTACTGAAAACTATATGAACACAATATCTACTTGTTACGGAATCTTTTTCAAAAAAGCATATATTCTTTTACTTAAGATAGCGGACGTCATCCATGCCGCGGGACAATCCGGTCATGCCTGTCCGGGCAAGTTCCAGAATTTCATAACCCTGCAGAAGCATGAGAAAAGCTTCCAGCTTGGAATGTTTATTGATAAGCTGGATGATCAGGGACCGTGTGCTGACGTCCACGATCTCGCCTCCGAACTCATGCGTCAGCGTAATAATATTCTGACGCTGTTCAGGGCTGACCCGGACTTTGATCAGAACAAGCTCCCGGTTCACACTGTTTTCCGGATCCAGCACCTTGATATCACGGACATCTTCCTGCTTGGCAAGCTGCTTCGTAATCTGTTCAAGTACCTGATCATATCCTGTGGCAATAACCGTCATGCGTGAATAGCGGGGATCCGCCGTCTCTCCGACGGTAAGACTGTCGATGTTATATCCGCGGCGGCTGAACAGACCGGCAACACGTGCAAGTACACCGGAGGTGTTATCAACAAGTATGGACAATACACGCTGTTTCATGCTGTATCCTTTCTGAAATAAAAATCCGGAATTCTGCTCCCGGCATTCCGGTACGGAAAATAAGCTCCTGTTTTCCGGTTTCAGATCGCTGCTTTCCGCAGCCAATCCGGATTTTCAGAATCACCCGCTTTCGGCAGAAAGAACTGAAGATCTGAAAACCATTTTTTAATATACTTCCCGCTGTTTTTTTTGTCAATAATTACCAAGGAGACGCATGCCTTCTGCTTCTTCCTCGATTCCCCGCAGGGCATTCCGGACGGCATCGTCGCGAAGATTGCCTTCAAAATCGATAAAGAACCGATACTCAAAGGGCTTATCCGGAATCGGCCGTGATTCGATCTTGGTCACGGAGATTCCGTTATACGTAAAATGACCCAGTATCCCGTACAAGGTACCGCAGACATTCGGAAGTTCAAAACAGATGCTGATCTTTTTCGCCGACCGTACGAACATAGGGTTGTGCGAAATAATAATAAAGCGGGTGGCATTCCGGTCGCTTGTGATCTTTTCCTGCAGGATTTCCAGTCCGTAATATGCCGCTGCGCTGCGGCTCGCGATGGCTGCCTGATCCTGCCTGCCGTCGCGGGCAACTTTTTCGGCAGCAACGGCTGTATTCAGAAGCTCCTTTCTCTTCCACTCCGGATGCATATCCAGAAAAATACGGCACTGCCGCAGTGCCTGCGGATGTGAATAAATCGTCCGGATCTGCTGCTTTGAGGATCCCGGCACGCCAAGCAGCACGTGGTCGATCGGCATAGTGATCTCACCTACGATATAATTATTATAATCAAAGAGCATATCATAGACATCCGAAACAATGCCGGCCGTTGAATTTTCAATCGGAAAGACGGCAAAATCCGCATTTCCGGAAGAAACTTCCTCCATAGCCTCACGCCAGGTTTCTACATCTTTGCTCTTGACGGATGAATCAAAAAAAGAATGCAGGGCTTCATCCGTATAAGCTCCTTTGATTCCCTGAAATACAACATGAGCGTTGTGAAAATATAACTTTTCCGTCAGAGCATACGGAAAAGGCAGCGTTACACCGTTTTCCGTCAGGAGCTGGTACTGCCGTTTCCGGCTGATCGCCATGATCTGGTTATAAAGTTCTTTGAGGCTTTTCCTCAGGAAATCATCCGGGGCATTCTGTGAAACGGCTTCCAGTTTCTGCTGCTCCCGTTCCGGATCAAAGACCTCTCTGCCGCGGCGGATCTTATCTTCCGCCACATGTTCGGCAATATTCATTCTCTGAAGAAACAGATCCACGATCTGCCTGTCTACTTCATCGATCTGCTTTCTGTATGTTTCAAGTTCCGACATGTGTTATCCTCAGTTTATGCAGTATCTTTCTTACTTTGCCTGCATAGACAGCAGGTGTGTGACATACTGTTCTGCCGTGCGCCCGGATATTCCTCCGTGGCTCAGTTCCCAGGCATTTGCACCGCGGCGAAGCTCTTCATCACTCATCGTGATGCCGGCCCGGCGCGCCAGTCCTTCCACGATCCGGAAATATTCCTGCTGTCCGGGTTTGGAAAAGCTGATCGTAACACCGAACCGATGCACGAGAGAGAGTTTTTCTTCGATCGTATCTGAACGATGCATTCCGTTATCATTCTCTACATCGTCCCGGTCCTTCCAGGTTTCCCGGATGAGGTGACGGCGGTTTGAAGTCGCATAGATCAGAACATTTTCCGGTCTTGTCTCAACACCGCCCTCAATGACCGCTTTAAGGAATTTATACTCGATTTCAAATTCCTCAAAGGAAAGATCGTCCATATAAATGATGAATTTATAATTACGGTTTTTGATGGCTGCGATCACATTGGAAAGATCCCGGAACTGATGCTTATAAATCTCGATCATACGCAGTCCGCAGGGATAAAATGCATTGACAATTGCCTTGATACAGGTCGATTTTCCGGTTCCCGAATCCCCGAAAAGAAGACAGTTGTTCGCCTTTCTTCCTTCCACAAACGCCTTCGTGTTTTCAACGAGCTTCTGTTTCTGGATCTCGTAGCCGATGAGATCATCCAGAACGACTTCATCCATATTATTGATCGGACGGAACCGGATCCGGCTGTTCTCTTCGGAAAAGAACCGGAACGCCTTGTTCAGTCCGAACATGCCGACTCCGTAGTCCTGGTAAAAACCGGTAATAACGTCGAAAAAGCTCTCTTCATTCTCTGACCCGGCAAGACGGATGCTGAGTTTCCGGACTTTCTCGCTTACGTTTTTGTTGTACATCAGTTCCGGCTTTTCGATTGCCTTATAGTCCGTAATCGTGCGGAAACAGCTGATCCCGAGTTTTTCTTCCAGCCACGAAAAATCGTAGTGAAACAAATCACGGAAAATCCGGTAGTCATTTTTTGCAAACGAATTGACGCTCCCGTTTCCGGCTCCCATTTTTTCACAGGTCAGCGTGAACGGATTTTCGTCCGTGATCAGCAGAAAAGTCAGATAGTTCTGCCAGAGATTCCGGTCAAACGCATAATCTGTGGAAACGACGAGGATCCTCTTCAGCTGCGTATAGCACCGTGTAATGAGTACATCCTTCGTTTGAAGATCATGAGAAGCACAGCGGCAGATATCCCCCATCTGCATCAGAATCGAATCTTCAGGCATATCTCCGTATAAGATCAGTTGGGACAAGAGATGATCCATAATCCGCCTCCGATGTCAGCGTTTCTCGTGGAATTTTTCTTCACAATAACGACAGCGGTAAACCGCCTTCTCCGGATCCGTCAGAATGAAAATCTGATCCAGTTCCTGCTCGATGGATGTAATGCAGCGCGGATTTCTGCATCGGATCACATTACGGATCTCCTTGGGCAGAGTAAGCTGCTTCTTCTCAACGATCTCGCCGTTCTGAATTACATTTACGGTGATATTCCGATCAATAAAGCCGACGATTCCCATATCAAGACGGTCGATCGGACATTCCACCTTCAAAATGTCCTTTTTCCCCATTTTTTCACTTCTTGCATTTTTGATAATGGCAACTGTGCAATCCAGCTGATCCAGCTTCAGATCGTGATAAATTGTCATGGCTTTTCCGGCTTTGATATGATCCAGTACAAATCCGGTTTCAAGTTCTCCTACGTTCAGCATGACTCATACCTTCCTTTCCAGCAGTGTAAATATAAGGGCTTCTCTCATATACATACCCATTTCCACCTGACGGAAATAGGCGGCGCGCGGATCCTTATCCACCTTAACGGAGATCTCATTGACACGCGGAAGCGGATGCATGACGTACATATCCTCCGGAGCCATGGTCATCTTCTCCGTATCCAGAATATAAAAATCTTTCATGCGCACATAATCGTCTTCATTGAAGAAACGTTCTTTCTGAACCCTTGTCATATACAGAATATCCAGTTCCGGAAGTGCCTCTTCCAGACGAATGACCTCTTTGTAAGGAATGTTATTTGCCTTCAGAACATTTTCCTTCACATAAGACGGAATACGAAGTTCTTCCGGAGAGATCAGTATAAAACGGACATTCGGATATCTCGTCATGGCACTGATCAGAGAATGAACGGTACGGCCGAACTTCAGGTCGCCGCAGAGTCCGATCGTCAGATTATCCAGTCTTCCTTTCAGGGAGCGGATCGTATGCAGATCACCAAGCGTCTGCGTCGGGTGCTGATG
>JABUSX010000472.1 GCA_021442545.1 Eubacterium sp.
TCCTCCGACTGGAACGGGCGCGATTTTGACCTCGTCGATACAGGCGGCATCGAAGCGAATACGGACGATCCTATTCTCTCACAGATGAGAGAACAGGCCATGGTCGCCATCAATACGGCAGACGTGATCATTTTTATGACCGATGTCCGGCAGGGTCTGACGGATGCTGACATGCAGGTGGCTTCGATGCTGCGCAAAAGCCGCCGTCCCGTGGTCCTTTGTGTCAATAAAGTGGATAAATTCCGTCAGCAGCAGGCTGACGTCTATGAATTCTACAACCTGGGTCTTGGGGATCCGTATCCGGTTTCTGCCGAAGGACGCCAGGGAATCGGAGATCTTCTGGATGCCGTAACGAATCTGTTTCCGTCCGGCGCCGAAAAAGAAGAGGAAGACGACAGACCGAGAATTGCCGTTGTCGGAAAACCGAATGTGGGAAAATCTTCCATTATAAATAAACTTCTTGGTGAAGACAGGATCATTGTTTCGGATATTGCGGGAACGACGCGGGATGCTGTGGATGCGGTCGTGAAAAGAAACGGCAGAGAGTATGTATTCATCGATACGGCCGGTCTTCGAAGAAAAAACAAGATCAAAGGGGATATCGAGCGGTACAGCATCATTCGTACGATTTCCGCCGTGGAACGCTGTGACGTGGCCGTTGTTGTGATCGATGCACAGGAAGGAATCACGGAGCAGGATGCCAAGATCGCAGGCATTGCGCATGAGCGGGGAAAAGGTCTGATCATCGCGGTTAATAAGTGGGATGCGGTGGAAAAAGACGACCACACGATGAACAAGTTTACCGAGAAGATTCGAAACACCTTGTCCTTTGCCTGGTATGCCAGAGTGCTGTATATTTCCGCACTGACGGGACAGAGGCTTCCGAAGCTGTTTACAACAGTCGATGAGGTTCTTGAAAGCCGCTCACTTCGTATTGCAACCGGAGTTCTGAACGAAGTTCTGACGGATGCGCTGGCCATGCAGCAGCCGCCGTCGGATAAGGGAAAACGGCTGAAAGTCTATTATATGACACAGGTGGCCGTCGGTCCGCCCACGTTTATTTTGTTCGTGAATGATAAAAAACTGATGCATTTTTCGTATCAGAGATATCTTGAAAACCGTCTGCGTGAAGCCTTTGGTTTTGAAGGAACCAGACTCCGTATGATCCTACGTGAAAGGCAGGAAAAAGAAAACATATGATAGTAAGAATCATTTGTGTACTGATTGGCTATGCATTCGGGCTCTTTCAGACCTCCTATATTCTGGGAAAGAGGCAGGGGATTGATATCCGCAGTGTGGGAAGCGGAAATGCCGGAACAACAAATGCACTTCGCATACTCGGTATGAAAGCGGGAACCATTACGGCAGCCTGTGATGTAGGAAAATGTATACTGGCCGTGATCATTACCTGGGCCATCTTTCACAATACATATGCGGAGATCGTACCGCTTCTGAAAATATGGACGGCGGCCGGCGTGGTCCTGGGACACATTTTCCCGTTTTACATGAATTTCAGAGGTGGGAAGGGTATTGCCGTTATGGGCGGCATGATCATTGCCTTCGGAGATATCCGTCTGATCATAATCGGAATTATCGTCTTTTTCGGAATGCTGTTTCTGACGAATTATGCATCGGTCGCTTCGCTTTCCCTGATCACGTCCTTTTCTATAGAGGTTGCCATCGGCAATATTCTGGGAGCTTACGGCATGGCTCCTGCAAGGCGGGTGGAACTTCTGGTCGTTGTGCTGTGTCTGACGGCTCTGGCCTGGTACCAGCATCGTGAAAATGTGCTTCGTCTCCTTCAGGGAAATGAACGGCGGACCGATCTTCTGAAGAAGCTGGGGCTGAAAAAAGAAACGAAGTCCTCTTTCCGGCATGGAGAATAAGAAAAATCGAATGTTTACGTCAGATGTGCTGACATCCCGATGTACATGTTGAAATGAATTCAGGAACAGGCATACACATGAATGTGTATGCCTGTATTATTTCAGTGATGCGCAAAGGGATCCGAACGCGCATGCTCAGAGATTTCCCCATCGGAGACGGGCAGCGTGCAGCATGATGAAAAAGCAGGTGCAAAAACAATGTATCCATGATAGAATGTATTTGCTCGGAGTGTTGTTCCTTTGCGTATTTGAACCTACAATATCTTTGAAAAGGGAGTCTTAGATCGTCATGCGGATGTCAGGCCGTCGTTTGCAGCGGAAGACAGAGCGTATGTCTGCGGATACCCACCTGGCGTTAGCTGGGAGTCAAAGAGCGGGAATGACACACCGGGTTTTGAAAGAGGGAACAATGCTTTCAGAATAGAAAAAAAGCCGGCGTGTCGGAATTGGCAGACGAGGCAGACTCAAAATCTGTTGATGGCAGCATCGTGTGGGTTCGAGTCCCACCGCCGGCAGTGATCATTCACAGGCAGGGAGAATGGAAGAGCGGCTTTACCGCTCTTTTTTGCTTGCGGGAAACGTTTTCTCCTGTAAGGATTCTCCGGGAGATGAGTACTTCCGGTGCGGGGAGGTGCAGATATGGAAGAGATTATAAATCGGGAAAAGTACATGAAGGAAGCTTTGCGCCAGGCAAAAAAGGCGGCATCCATCGGTGAAACGCCGATCGGCTGTGTGATCGTAAAGGATGAGGAGATTATCGCACGGGGATACAACCGCCGGAATACGGAGGGGAATACGCTTGCACACGCCGAGATCTCAGCAATACGCAAAGCCTGCCGAAAGACCGGAGACTGGAGGCTGGAGGGCTGTACAATGTATGTAACGCTTGAACCGTGTCCTATGTGTGCCGGTGCTCTTGTGCAGAGCAGGATCGATGAAGTAGTGATCGGAGCGATGAATCCGAAGGCAGGCTGTGCAGGATCCGTGATCAATCTGCTGCAGATGGACGGTTTCAATCATTGTGTGCGTGTGATCCGTGGCGTGATGGAAGAAGAATGCAGAGAAATCATGCAGACATTCTTCCGTAATCTGCGTATTTTCAGAAAAAAACAGAAAGAGCAGGTGAAGGCAGATCTGCTTTGACACGGTATTGAAAACGAGCTATAAATGTCAGTAACTGCAGTATCTCTCTTGTTTCCATGAAAACACTCACATTATAAAACCGGGAAAAAGTACATGTTTGATTTTGTCAGAGAAGTGAAGGAGTGGTCCCTTAGGACCCCGGACAGAATTGCGGTCGTTGCAGGCGGCGGAACGGAAAAAACAACTTACAGACAGCTGGATGAGCTTTCCGGAAAGGTATATCGGTATCTGAAACAGAAAGGCATCGGTAAAGAAGATTTTGTTGCCGTTTCCCTTTTCCGCAGCGCAGCCCCTTTTATTGCCATGCTGGGTATTATGAAAGCGGGTGCGGCATTTGTACTGCTGGAGAAAGATACTCCCTCTGCGCGTCTGGAGTTCATTTTAAAGGACTGTAACTGCAGGATGCTGATCACTCCGGAGATCTGGAATGAGATCATGGAAACGGATAGTCTTCCGGGTTATGAAGATCGGGATGAGCATGATGCTGCGTTTGCAGTATATACCTCCGGGTCCACAGGGAATCCTAAGGGGGTCGTTCATGAAGCGGGAAATATCGGGAGAATCTGCGAAAGCTACTGTACGGATGGGGAACCGATCTTTCTCCCGGGCGATGTATTCGCTCTGCTTGCACCGATTTCCTTTGTTCCATCTGTGGTATTCAGTTTTCTTACCCTTACTGTCGGTGCAGAGCTGCATGTGATTTCTCTTGCAGTGGTCAAAAATCCGTCTGCTCTTGAGAAATGTCTGTTTGATGAGAAGATCACCATTTTCTTTGCAGCTCCTACACTTTACCGATCGATTCGATCCATCAGTCCTACCGTCAGAACGATCATTCTCGGGAGTGAAACAGTCAGCGGTATCTGGAACCCGGACCATAAATGTCTGTGCCTCTATTCTTCCAGTGAACTTGCCTTCTGTTTCGCCTCCTTTTATCTCGATCAGGCCTATGAGCGCACACCCATCGGCAGAACCCATGCGTGGTGTTTTTACAAGATCATGAATGAAAACGGAAGGGAAGCAGCGGAAGGAGAAGATGGTGAGCTGTGGGTGGAAAATCCCTTCGTGAGGGGCTACCTGAATCTGCCCGATCAGACGGAGAAAGTCTTTGACAAAAACCATATGTACCATACGGGGGACATCGTTCGTCAGCTTCCGGACGGAAAGCTTGTGGTGCTGGGACGAAACGATGACATGATCAAGATCAACGGCAACCGTGTGGAAACAGGTGAAGTGGAGTCTGCGGTAAAAAAGGTACTGGGCATTGACCGATGTGTGGTGAAGGGCTTCACCGAAGAAAAGTCTGCCTACCTCTGTGCCTACTACACGGATGACATCGAGATCGATTACGGCAAGACCAGAGAAGCGCTGCAGGAGCTGGTGCCGGATTACATGATACCGTCTCATTTCATCAGACTGGAAGAATTTCCGAAAAATGTCAACGGGAAGATGGACCGACGTTCCTTAAAAGCTCCGGTCTTCCTTTCCTATCGGTCTGAATATGCGGCACCGGAAACGGAGACGGAAGCAGCTCTGTGCGGTGCTTATGAAGAAGTGCTGCACATGGATCATATTGGTATTGATGATGATTTTATAGCATTGGGGGGTGACAGTCTCCGGCTGATGCAGCTTTCATCACTTTTCCCGGATCCAGGATTCACAGCGAAACATGTTTTTGATCTGCGGACGCCGCGGAAGCTGGCAGAATTTCTGGAAAGTCAGGGAGAAAAGGAACCGGATCTTAAGAGATCCGTTCGGTCGGATGGAGATTGGCCCCTTAGCAAGGCACAGATCGGTATCTTTCTGGAATGTCTGAAACACAATGGGAAAGCCATTTATAACAATCCGCTTCTGGCGGAGCTGCCGAAGGATATTGACCTGCCCCGTCTTTGCAAAGCTATCGAAAACACGGTGGCAGCGCATCCCGCTCTCTTTACCGCCTTCTTTGTGAATGCAGAGGGTGATCCGCGGCAGAAGCCGGATACAAGAACGTATTCGCAAAGGATTCAAACGCTGACCGGAGAAACGTTTGAACGGCAGAAAACCGGACTGGTAAAACCTTTTGATATCCTGAACGACAGACTATTCCGAATTGAACTGTTCCAAACGGAAGATACGGCGTATCTGTTTATGGATTTTCATCATCTGGTGATAGACGGAACATCTTTTGGAATCCTGATGGCAGACCTGGACAGCTCTTATCGGGGGAAGGAGATTCCCGGTGAAACCTGTACGGTTTTTGATCTGGCAGGAGAGGAAGATGCGGATCGGCGCAGCCCGATCTATGAAACGGCGCGGGCCTGGCATGAGGAGTATCTGAAGGGTGCGGATACGGATAATCTTCCCCGGGGAGACAGAAACGGCAGAGGAGAGAGCCGAAAAAAATGCCGTTATTCTTTTGCTCTGTCCGTACGGGAACTGTCGAAGCTCTGCGGCGAGCAGAACACGTCTGTCAATGTCCTGTCCAATGCAGCCTTCGGATATTTGCTCTCTGTCTGTCTTCGAAAGGAAGATGTGAGTTTTGCCACCGTTTTTAACGGTCGTACCGACCTGAAGCAGAACCGTACCGTAGGCATGATGGTACGTACGATTCCCATGCGCTGCAGGATACATGATAATTCCGATATCCGCACCTACCTTAATGAGACAAAAGAACACCTGCTGGGTGCAATGGCTAACGACCTGTACAGCTTTGATGAAGTGAGTGCGTCATACGGTCTGACGAGCGAGGTGCTTTTTGCCTGTCAGGACAAGATCAATGTCCGTCCTGCTCTGGACGGAAAGCTGCTGAAGCACATCCCACTGGCCTATCAGGCCACAGAATCGTCTTTCAGCGTTGAACTGTGGCTGCCGGAAGATGGACGGGTATACGTAAGTGCTGAATACGATGACAGCAGATATTCGGAAAACCTGATCAGGAGAATGCTCTCCTTATACGAGCGCATTCTGACCGGTCTGCTTAAGAGAGAACGACTGGATGAAATAGCTCTTGTGAGTGATACGGAACAGAAGGCACTGCTGAAACTCGGTACCGGTCGGCAGGAACCGTATGATCCGGAAGAAACCTTC
>JABUSX010000035.1 GCA_021442545.1 Eubacterium sp.
GTCACGCCTTGTTCTTCAGGTTCATGATGAACTGCTGATCGAAGCAAAAGAAGAAGAAAAAGATATTGTAAAGAGGATACTGGAAGAAGAGATGACCGGAGCGGCAGATCTGGCCGTGAGTCTGGAGATCGATATGCATGAAGGAAATACCTGGTACGATGCCAAGTGACAGAGTGACAGAGGCACGGATGAACAATACGGATCCGAATGAGAAAAACAGGGTCATGAACGGAAAAACAGTAAAGGTGCCGGCCGTCCGCCGGATCGGCATCACCGGGGGTGTGGGAGCCGGAAAAAGCGAAATTCTGCGCTATCTTCAGGAAAGCCATCATGCAGCCGTTCTTCGTACAGATGAAACGGCGCAGGAACTGATGAAGCCTGGCGGAGTCTGTTATGAACGGGTAAAAGCACTTTTTCCCGATTGTGTCCGTGAAGACGGCTGTTTTGACAGAAAAAAGATGGCAGGCCGTGTATTTACGGATCCGGACCTTCTGGAAACACTGAACGGGGTCGTGCATCCGGCTGTCTGGGAAGCCGTTATGGACTGGGAAAAGAAGAAATATGAAGAGGGCTTTACGGTTCTCTGTATCGAATCTGCCCTTCTTGCGTCCGAAAAAGACAATGAAGCATTCGAAGAACTGTGGTATATTTATGCTCATCAGGAAGTTCGAAGACGGAGGCTGAAAGAAAGCCGCGGTTATTCGGACGAAAAGATCGATGCAATGATCTCCAGCCAGTCTTCCGAAGAAGCATTTGAGAAGAACTGTGATGTCCGGATCGATAACAGCGGAGAATTTGAGCAGACGAAACAGCAGATCGATGCAGAACTTTTGTAATACGGAGTTGAGATATGGATTTCTGCAGCCTGGCAAGCGGCAGCAGCGGAAACAGTATATTTATCGGCAGTGAAACAACATCGATTCTTATAGACAGCGGTATATCCGGAAAGAGGACGGAGGAAAGGCTGCGTTCTTTCGGCCGGACCTGCACGGATCTGGACGGGATCCTGGTAACGCATGAACACGCCGATCATATCAGCGGACTCGGAGTCCTGGCAAGGCGTCTTCATATACCGGTTTATGCAACGGAAGGAACGAAGAGGGCACTTCTGCATAACCGCAGCATCGGAGAAATTCCGGAAGAACAGATACATGTTATCGAGGCCGATGAGGAGCTGCAGATCGGAGACATGAAGATACGGCCTTTTTCTGTTTCTCATGATGCGGCAGAACCGGTCGGCTACCGTGTTTCCGCCGGGGGAAAAACGGCTGCGGTTGCAACGGATATGGGACTCTATACGGCATATACGATCCGTAATCTTCTGCAGGCGGATGTTCTTCTGCTGGAAGCAAATCACGATGTGCATATGCTGGAAGCCGGTCGTTATCCGTACTACCTGAAGATGCGTATTCTGGGGGACAAAGGACATCTGTCCAACGAGGCTTCCGGACGGCTTCTGACGGAAGTGCTGCATGATGATATCAAGCATATTTTACTGGGACATCTGAGCGGAGAAAACAATTATCCGGCTCTGGCTTATGAAACGGTATGTGCAGAAGTGACGATGGGAGACTGTCCGTATCGTTCCGGGGATTTTCCGATCTCCGTGGCGGCAAGGGATACCTGCGGAGAACTGATCCGTGTATAACGGGTTCCTGTGTTTGGATATGATCTTCAGATAAAGGGAGAGAAACATGAAAAAGACCATTATAACCGTAACAGGGAAAGATACTGTCGGAATTATCGCAAAGGTCTGTGTCTACCTTGCGGAGAATCAGGTCAATATTGAAGATATTTCTCAGACGATCCTGCAGGATTATTTTCACATGATGATGATTACGGATACGTCCGGATCTGACAAAACAACGGCGGAAATGGCGGCCGATCTGAAGAAGCTCGGAGAAGAGATCGGAGTCATGATTCATTGTCAGAGAGAAGATATTTTCGATATGATGCACAGGATCTGATGCCGGTCACGTATAAAACAGGATAAGACGAATATGATCAGTATTTTAGAAGCGACAGAAACAAATGCCATGATCGAGAATGAAAATCTCGATGTCCGCACGATCACCATGGGGATCAGCCTTCTGGACTGCGCGTCGGAAGATCTCGGCCTTTTCTGCAGAAATATTTACGATAAGATCACGAAGAAAGCCAGGGATCTGGTAAAGACAGGAAAAGAGATCGAGGCGGATTTCGGCATCCCGATCGTCAATAAACGTATTTCGGTCACACCGGTCTCTCTGGCGGGCAGTGCTGCCTGCCGCAGTCCGGAGGATTTTGTCAAGGTGGCACAGACTCTTGACAGGGCTGCCGGAGAAGTCGGCATTAATTTCCTTGGCGGCTATTCGGCTCTGGTCTCCAAGGGAATGACCGATTCAGAAGTAAACCTTATCCGGTCGATTCCGGAGGCCCTTTCTTCTACCGAAAAGCTCTGCTCATCGGTAAATGTCGGATCGACGAAAACAGGGATCAACATGGACGCGGTAGCTTTGATGGGTCATATCATCCGCAGAACAGCGGAGGTCACATCGGACAGGGACTGCATGGGCTGTGCCAAGCTCGTTGTCTTCTGCAATGCACCGGATGATAATCCGTTTATGGCCGGCGCCTTTCATGGTGTAACCGAACCGGATACGGTCATTCATGTCGGCGTTTCCGGACCCGGCGTGGTCAAGCATGCGCTCGAATCGGTTCGGGGCGCAGATTTTGAGACTCTGTGTGAAACGATCAAAAAGACGGCCTTCAAGGTTTCGCGAGTCGGACAGCTTGTTGCCAAAGAAGCCTCCAGACGGCTGAATGTACCTTTCGGCATCATCGATCTTTCACTTGCACCGACGCCGGCAGTCGGAGATTCGGTGGCAGACATTCTGAAGGAAATCGGTCTTGAAGAGGCCGGTGCACCCGGAACGACAGCCGCTCTTGCGCTGCTGAATGATCAGGTCAAAAAGGGAGGCGTGATGGCCTCTTCCTATGTCGGAGGACTCTCCGGCGCCTTTATTCCGGTAAGCGAAGATCAGGGTATGATCCGTGCGGCGGAAAAGGGGGCGTTGACACTGGAAAAACTGGAGGCAATGACCTGCGTCTGTTCTGTCGGACTGGACATGATCGCCATACCCGGAGATACGACGGAAGAATCGATTGCCGGTATACTGGCAGATGAAATGGCGATCGGCATGGTCAACCAGAAGACGACGGCTGTCAGACTGATTCCGGCAATCGGAAAGCAGGTCGGTGACAGGGTAACCTTCGGAGGACTGCTCGGCAGCGCACCGGTCATGCCGGTCAACACATTCTCCTGTGAACCCTTTATCCGCCGCGGCGGACGGATTCCGGCCCCGATACACAGCTTCAAGAATTAAAATGATTTCGGCAGGTAATGAAAGCGGCCGGAACCGTTGTTCCGAAGCTGAATATTTCCGTATGGATGAAACATAATTATCCCATATCCGCTGTTTTGAAACGGGTATGTGCTCTGTATGAACGAAACCGGAAACTTAACCATAACAGATCAACAAAAAGGAGTAAAAGCATGGAAAACAGATTCAGCAAAATGATCGAAACATTGAGAAAAGCACCGAAGAAGATCGTATTTACAGAGGGAACGGACGTGCGTATTCTGGAAGCTTCATCCCGCCTTCTGGCTGCAGATTTTCTGAAACCTGTTCTGATCGGGAACGTTGAGGAAGTGAAGGCTGCTGCCGAAAAATACGGATTTAATATTCGCGGTGCCGAGATCATTGATCCGAAAAACTACGAAAAGATGGATGAGATGGTGGATACCTTCCTGGAGCTGCGCAAAGGAAAAGGCTTTACGCCGGAGCAGGCAAGAGCAACACTTCTTCAGGCCAATTATTTCGGAACCATGCTGGTCAAGATGGGGGCTGCGGATTCTCTTCTCGGCGGCGCAACCTATTCTACGGCCGATACGGTTCGTCCGGCTCTGCAGCTGATCAAGACGAAACCCGGCAGCACGATCGTATCTTCCTGCTTTATTATGATGCGTCAGGCGGCGACAGGAGATGACGAGATTCTTGCCATGGCAGACTGCGCAATCAATCTTTATCCGACGGAAGACGAGCTTGTTGAGATCTGCAGCACGACGGCAGAAACGGCAAAAGTATTCGGTGTTGACCCGAAGATCGCCTTCCTCAGCTATTCCACCAACGGCTCCGGAAAGGGCGAGGCCGTGGATAAGATGCACAATGCGGCAGCCAAGGCAAAAGAGCAGTTCCCGGACCTGAAGATCGAAGGAGAGATGCAGTTTGATGCAGCGGTTTCTCCGGAAGTCGCAAAGACCAAATTCCCGGCTTCGGATGTGGCCGGATATGCCAATACCTTTATCTTCCCGGATATCAATGCCGGCAATATCGGCTACAAGATCGCACAGCGTCTCGGCGGCTTCGATGCATATGGCCCGATTCTGATGGGACTGAATGCACCTGTCAACGATCTTTCACGCGGCTGCAATGCGGAGGAAGTCTATTCCATGGCCATCATTACGGCTGCTTTAGCGTAAGGACAGGCCGGTTTTCTTCCGGAACAAACGGCGTTTCACTTTTGGCGGAACGGACGGATTCATATAACTGAGAGGCAAACAGATCGCCGGCATAGCCGGGATCAGAAAGGTCGGCTCCCCTGGACAGCAGGGTGAGCCGTCCGTTTTTTTTGATCAGAGAGAAAAGTTCGTCAGGGCAGCTGTGGCCGAGGAGACGGACCGGAAGGCTCGCGGAGTTCGGCTGTCCGGTTTGTTCACGGCGGATCCGAAGCAGAATATGAAGCAGAGCTCTGCGAATGCGTGAAAGCGTCATATCTTTTGTTTTCAGCAGTTCCGAGAAAGCCGGGAAAGCCGTAAAGTCAGGGCGCAGGTTCAGAATACGGTTGGCCAGCTGAGGAGAGACATCTTCATAGGAGACAAGTGAGTCAGCTGTCTCTGTCCAGAGTGCATAACGCAGCATATCTGAAAAATCATCTGCTGTGACTGTATTCGCATGCAGGAGGTCTTCAGCCGTCTGTATATTGTGCAGAGCCTGCAGCGGAACAGGAAGGTATGAATTTATTACGTCCGCAGATTCTCCCGACAGGATCAGGCGGCGTATTTCGGAAGAGGAAAGGAATTTCCGACCTTGAAGAGTACGGACCCGTTTCAGCGTGCGGGGACGAATGGAAGAACCCAGGCGGCGCAGAGCCAGACAGTATTCCAGACCAAGAATGTTGTTGGGCTTCTGAAAAAACGAATCCGTAATGTCGGGAATGGGGGGCAGAGAAGATGCGGGAAGACCGCAGCAGCCGGCCAGATCCGGCGCATTGTGAACAGCTTCGGCCAGAACGGCCGTGCGGGCCAGATCCTGCGCCCGGGCAAAGGTGGAACCATTCGCCAGTGCTTCACGGAGTTTTTTCTGAAAGAGCGGCGTTTCATAATGAAGAACCGATGCAAGAGCAAGAAAGGGTTCTATGCAGCCGGCTTCACTTCCGAACCATAACTCATCCACGCATCCGAGACGATCCAGGATATCCGCCGCGCCCTCGGCAAAGCGCCGTGCACTTCCCGTAGAAACAGATACAGGAAGCTCAAGGACAAGATCGACACCACAGCAGAGAGCGGTTTTTGTGCGGACATATTTGTCAAACAGAGCAGGTTCTCCGCGCTGCACGAAGTTTCCGCTCATAACAGCAACAAGGTGATCCGCTCCGGAAAGCCGTTTTGCTTCCCGAAAGAGACGGGCATGACCGTTGTGGCAGGGATTCAGTTCACAGATAACAGCAATCGTCTTCATATCAGTATCATTACAGAATCGTGGAAAGGGTCTGCCTATATTATAGGCATTCGTATTTGAACTGTGTAGAGGAATGTATGATTTTATCATATCCTGCAGAGCAGGAAGCCATGTGTAAAATCCTTTGGAATGAAAATGCAGAGGAAAGTATGATTTTATCCTATCCTGCGGTCTTGTTTACAGGGCGGGAAAGGAAGGGCAGGGGAATGTCAATTTTTTATTTTACCTTGTGGATTGTTTTTATTCGATATATACTTGCATTTGTGAGAGCTGCAGAAGCTGCGGGAACAGATCGAG
>JABUSX010000345.1 GCA_021442545.1 Eubacterium sp.
TTCATCACAGTTTTTCAGAGGAAAGGACGAAACATCGATCAGGCGAATTTTGTTATTCAGCTCATACATATGTTTGGAACTTTTATCAAGATATACGAAATTACCGCTCGCCTCTTTAATTTCCGTATTTGCTTTATCTAAAAGATGTTTTGTTTTTCCCTTTCCCTTTTTCCCGACAATCAGTTGAACCATGGCAGTCTTCCTCCTTGTTTTCATCAGGTTTTTTGTGAATTTAGTATAACAATTCCCCGTTTTATCTGCAAGCATCAAGGGCACAATTCATAAAAGTTTCAGCTTCTGAATCCCTGCGAACCGAAACTGACAGACCCTGTATCCTTTCCGGTATCAAACTTCATCATTCCCTTACCATCTGTATTAATTCCTCTGACTCTTCCGATGAAACCATCTGATCCTCCGAAAGCTGCATCAGTTCTTCTGAGGACTGTGTCTGTTCATTTGAAGCCTGTACCTGTGATTCGGGAATCTGCTGCATCGTCAGATTCAGAAGAGATGTCATATTTGCATACAGATTATCTTTATCCCAGGCACCCATCATGATTGCAACGTAGGGGACTCCGTAATCATTCTGTACAACCAGTGCAAGACAGGATCCGGCAGGATCCGTTGTTCCTGTCTTGCTGGCCAGAATCCTTACACCGGCAGGAAGTGCTCTGTCGTTTGTCAGATACTGGTCTGTAGAGGTATGGTAAACCGTATGCGGCTCATTCTGTGACCCCGACACTTCCACCGTATATTCAGACATCTGGGATACATTCAGGTATTCCTGATAACTGTATGCATGCAGCATCATGATATAGACATCGTACGCTGTCGTATACATATTTTCATCATGAAGACCGGTCGGATTCGTAAAATGGGTACCGGTCATAGAAAGCTCTTTTGCTCTCTGATTCATCATGTCAACGAAAGAAGAAACATCTCCGGCTACGGTTCTGGCGATGGCCATGGCCGCATCATTGGAAGAATAAATGACAAGAAGATGAAAAAGCTGCTCCATTGTCACAAGATCCCCGGGCATCAGAGAACTGACCTGTGCACCCTCATCCAGATCAAAATCTTCTTCCTTCATCTGAACGGTCTCATTCATGCTGCCGTATTCCAGTGCCAGAACGGCCGTCATCATTTTTGTCAGAGAAGCCGGATAGACTTTCCGGTAAATATTGCGCGAAAAAACAGCTTCCGTTTTTTCCAGATTAAAGAGAAGCCCCTTACACTCTTCCTGCGTCAGCACAAGACCCGGCACATCCACATTTTCCGCTGTTACGACCAGCCCGTCCGAGATCGGCTTTCCTGTCTGCAGCGAAAACTCGGAAAGAGCGTTTGCACCGTTTTGTTTATGCAGGTCATAGGGAACGTCAACAGGATAAGTCAGCGAATTTCTCCGCACCAGAACCATCAAAAGAATAGCTCCTATGGCGATCAGAGCAAGCACAAGCATAAGCGTCTTGTGTGTATTCGGCTCTCTATCTCGTTTCTGTTCGTATTGCGTACCGTCCATTCAGAGGCCCTCCTTCGTAAGTAACACGATGCTGCAGACTGACATTGAGAACAAGCCCCATACCGATATAGAGACTGATCAGAGATGTCAGACCATAGCTGACAAAGGGCAGCGTTGTTCCTGTGTTCGGAAGAACACCGGTGGCAACACCGATATTGATAAAGCTTTGAATACCGATCAGGGATCCGATTCCCGTACAGAACAGGCGCCCGGACAGATCCTTTGCCCGTTTTCCCGTTCGCAGACATTCAAATACAATCAGAAATTCCAGAAGAACGATCACCGCACAGCCGACAAAACCCAGCTCCTCTCCTGCTACAGCAAAAATAAAGTCATTCTGGATCTCCGCTATAAAGTCGCCCTTACTGACGCTCTTTTCATTCTCGGAACCCAGTCCCTTTCCGGTCAGGCCTCCTGATCCGATCGCCATGATCGAATTTTCCTGCTGCATGGCGTCTTCCGAATACTCATCTTCATCCGAGTTAAGGAAGGTCATGATTCTTTCCTTCTGGTAATCATCAATGATGGGCAGATCTGTTTTCGTAATAAGAAGAAGCCCTCCGACGGCAAGCGGAATGATAATGAGCAGAGCCAGGCCGATCGTCTTATAATTGAGCCCGGCCGCAAAATACATGCAGATAAACACCGCCGTCATAGTGATCGTATTTTTCAGATCCGGCTGACGGAAGATCAGAAACAGCGGAAAAGCAACAAGCACAAGTACCTTCAGCATCGTCGTGAACTTATTCAGACTTTCACTGTTCTTCATGAAATACATGGCAAGAAACATGATAAGAAGCACTTTGGAAAGTTCGGTCGGCTGAAGCTGTATGCCGCCGATCACAACCCATCTCGCGGCACCTTTTACGGTCATGCCGAAGAGCATGACGAGGGTAAGCAGACCGATGTTTACCACGTAGATAATCCAGTAAAACTGGAGAATCCAGCTGTAGTCGATCAGAGACAGGAAAATCATGATCACAATGCCGGCAACAAGACCGGCAATCTGACGGCTTCTCAGAGAAGGATCTGCAGAACCGACCAGCAGAACGCCTATAATGCTGAGAACGATCAGATAAACGACAAGTCTGAAATTGTAATCTTTTAACTTGTATAAGCGAAACAAAGCTGTATCCTTTCCGCAACTTACGTATTCTGGACCATCGTGAGCATCTGCGTTGTATCTGCCTCACCGATCAGAATAGCATCCTCACTCTGTATACCATAGTAATAAAGGAGCACATCACTTGCGATCAGATTGGTATTCCTGGACGTATAACCGTTGCCGACACGGATCGCATAGGCAATCTCACCATGATCTTCATAATGCAGATATGTCTTTTCAACCGGTTCCTGGATCTCATTTCCTTCTTCATCCGTTTTCGTTTCGTATACGATCTTGCCCTCATCCAGGCTGTCCTGCGCGATCCCTTCCGGATTGATCTTGGTGAAACCGACTGTCAGAGCATGGTCGGCACGTACCTTGGATTCCTGTGCCGTTCCGGTTTTACCGTAATTAATAATTCTGTGGTAGGTTCCGTTCGACCAGATCATTTCGTAGTCAACGGCAAGCTTCATTCCTTTGAAAAGCTCTGTCCATACTTCGTCCGGAATATCGGTTCTCGAGATCTCATTCGGATCGTAATATTTAATAATATTTCCTTCGCTGTCCGTTACCTTTTCGACCAGAGAAAGATCATAGCATTTTCCCTTTGTTGCGATCGTCTGTACATACCGCGCAAGCTGCGAGGTTGAATACAGATGTGTTCCCTGTCCCATTGCGGAAGGAATGGGGAGACTGTCCGAAACCTGCGGCTCCGTTTCCGGGATCTGAATACCGGATTTTTTATCCAGTCCGAAATAGGAAGAATACCGGCGGATCGCCGAAAGAGCAAGACTCTGCGTATAGGTTCCGGTGTTGTCAAGTCCAAGCATGTACCCAAGGGTACAGAAATAGACATTGCAGGAATTGCCCAGAGCATCTTCCACATCCTGGGGGCCATGTCCGGTTGCCAGCCAGCAGTTGACATAATCGCTTTCTGATACGATGCCGACACCAAAAAGGCCGCCGCAGTTGATGGTGGTCCTTTTGTTGACGATACCTTCATTCAGACCGGCACAGGCAGTAACGGGCTTGAATGTAGATCCCGGAGCAACCGACTGCTGCGTTGCCTTGTTGTAGAACGGTGTGGAAAGGTCGTTGTTGACCTTGTCATAATATGTCGTATCGGTTGTATTTGCGAGCTGCGTATTGTCATATCCGGGATAGGTTACGCATGCCTTTACAAAGCTGGTCTCCGGATCCGTAATGACAATAGAACCGCTGCAGGGATCCAGCGCAAGCATGGCCGGCGTGATCTCCAGTGTCTGAATCTTGGATTTCAGAAGATCAAAGGCCGAATAATTTCCTGCAAGAAAGGCTTCATCCTCTCCTGCATGGTTTGTCAGTATACCCTGGTCGTAAAGGAGCATCATCACTTCACGCGGCGTAATGATATCGTTCAGCAGCATATATTTATACAGCAGCTTCTCGAACGTCTTATCTTCCCGGAGATTTTTCTCCAGATAATCCAGTACGGCATTATAAATCTCGTCCGTCGTCAGATAACTGTTGTTTTCAACATCCAGCTTGGTCAGATCGATCCAGTTGCTGTTGACGGCATACTGCAGAAATTCCGTCGGACTTATGTTTTCGTCCGTCTTATAAGCCTGATAGACCGGATCAGTCGTATCTACCACATCCGGATTCAGGATACCGTGCGTAGTGCTGAGGAATTCATCAAAGATATAATCGAAATAGACCTTCTGCTCCAATGAGAACTGATCATAGGCCGGTGAATTCTTATCCGTAAACGCCGTACGCATCCAGAGCAGAATGTCATCCTGCCTCTTCTGGAATTTTTTGTAGACCGACTTCTCCCTTTTTGTTGCATCGTCTGCCTGGAAGTGTCTGATATCCAGTATATCGTTGTTGAACATGGAGAAGTATGCATCGTAACTGGGAATCGGCACCGTATCAATATCTTCCACATTGCTGAGATCCACACTCTTCACGTCGATAAGGAACATCAGAATAATTCCGGCGATCCTCTGTTCCAGGATCTGATAGCAGGCGTCCTGAAGTTCGGAATCAATGGTCAGATAGACATCGTGTCCCTGAACCGGTTCCACCTTCGAATCTGTGTCTTCGGCAAGAACACGTCCGAGGTTGTCGACGGTCACTTCCTCTGATCCGTCAACACCCTGCAGTTCCAGCTCCATGGACTGCTCCACTCCGGCCTTACCGATAACAGACTGGTTATTATACCGGCTGTCCTGTGCCATCAGCTCTTCGAGCTCTGACGAAGCAGCTTTTCCCGTATATCCGATGATCGGTGACATGGCAAGCGAGCTGTTGTAAATCCGGATGTAATCTTCGGCAATATCCACGCCGGGCAGAGAATCGGCATTTTCCTTGATGGAAGCAACTGTTTCATCAGACACGTTTGTCGCCACTGTAACGGACATATAACGCTGGAAACTGATCAGGGAAAGCATATAGCGGATATTCGTGATGGCAAGCGAATCTTCTTTGGATAATTCTTCCGGAAGCCCGTGTGATGCAAGCTCCTCAGATGTGTAGGGTTCTTCGGAATTAAAAAGACCGAAACGATTCTCGCATCCGAGGTCATACATAATCTTATCCGCATCGGCATTTCTTTCCTCTTCGGAAAGCTGTTCGATCGACGGATAACCGTAAATATCTGCCCGGAAACGATTCAGAATCGTTTCATCATCGGAATCGAACCTGTATTCGCCGTCTTCCCCGATCACGACATGAAAATCCGAAGAAAGAACGTCACCGTTCTCCCAGATCAGATGGATCATTTTATAGATCTCTCCGTTCACTGTCAGATTTTTCTGACGCGTCGTTTCATAGACCCCGTTATCTGCAATGGTAACCGAGTTTGTAAGCTGGTTATAGGCCAGCAGTTTTCCGTTTGCATCATAAATGTTTCCGCGGGAAGCCTTAAGTACACGGGTTTTCGTTGTCTTAACGGTGAAATTTGCAGAATACATCTCTCCGTCGATCAGCTGAAGCCTTACAAGACGTGCGATCAGAATGGCAGATGTCAGTGCAAATACAATAATAAGTATTCCCGTTCGATTGGAAAAAAAGCTTTTAATAGCCTTTATTATCTTCGAAGCCATGGTGAATGCTGTTCCTCTGATTCATGGGAGGCCAACCGGCTGTTGACCAGTCTGTAGAAATAGTATAACGGGATCGTAACGGCTACGGAGGCGATCATTTCCGGAATGATGCGCCCTGTCAGCCATGCCCCGATCTGAATTCGCTGCTGCAGTATTCCGTTTGCAATACAGATCACAAGGTTGCAGGCCAGATCACTGATTGCCACGGAAGCCATCGGGATCCGGATATCGTTGTCAAAAAAGACTTTAAACAAAAAGCCGTTAATAAAACCGGCATACATATAACAAAGTGCAGTCAGACCAAATATGTTTCCGAAAAAAAGATCATAAAGCAGTCCGCAGAAAAAACCGGTCAGAAGACCTGC
>JABUSX010000150.1 GCA_021442545.1 Eubacterium sp.
TGATTATATATTCATAAAGATATGTTCTCACAAATATATGGCTTTCAGATTTTCCATACGGGCGCGCATTCCGGTAAGCAATGTAGCGACCAGAACGACAGCTGCCATGGATTCCAGAACGACGGCGGCTCGCGGAACAATGACAGGATCATGCCGGCCGTGAATCGAGAGGGATACCTCTTCACCGTTTTTGTTGACAGTCCGCTGAGTCTGTGCGATGGATGGGGTCGGTTTTACTGCGGCACGAATCAGAATATCATTTCCTGTGCTGATGCCGCCCAGGATACCGCCGGCGTGATTTGAGGCCGTACGGATGCTGCTGCGGAAAGAGTGAGATGAAGAATCCTGACCTGCCGAATCTGTTCTGTGTAAAATGCCGTCTGCCTCATCAGACATTTGATCCTGAACGGAACAGAAAGGATCGTTATTGATGCTTCCGTATGAAGAAGCTGCGGAAAAACCGTCGCCGATCTCAACACCTTTTACGGCTCCGATTGAAAAAACGGCTTTTGCGAGCTGTGCGTCCAGCTTATCAAATACAGGATCACCTGCTCCGGCAGGAAAGCCGGAAATGCGGCAGACGAGGACGCCGCCTGCGGAATCATGATTTCGCATACAGGTCTCGATCAGTGCCGCTGCATCTCCGGCGGCTTTCGCATCCGGCATGCAGAAGGGATTCAGAGAAATCTGCTCCGGATCGAAGGATGAGATCTTTACGGAACCTATGGACTCCGTCCATGTCAGAAGGGAGACGCCAAGTGCGGAGAGGATTTTACAGGCAACGGCACCGGACATGACGCGTGCAGCAGTTTCGCGGCCGGATGATCTGCCTCCTCCACGGTAATCCCGGAAACCATATTTTGCGTCGTATCCGTAATCTGCGTGACCGGGCCGGTATACATCTTTCAGATCTGCATAGTCCCTTGAATGCTGATCGCTGTTTCGGATCATAAGTGATATAGGTGTACCTGTTGTTTTCCCTTCGAAGACTCCTGAAAGGATCTGAACGAGATCATCTTCATTCCGTTTTGTCGTATAGCGGCTTTGACCGGGTTTTCTCCGATCCAGGTAGGGCTGGATATCTTCTTCGGAAAGAGAAAGACCGGCCGGGCATCCGTCTATGACGGCGCCAATCGCTTTTCCGTGTGATTCCCCCCAGGTCGTTGTTTTATAAAGCGTACCGATCGTTGATCCTGACATGTCAGACTGCCTCCTGCATGTATAAGATTTTCCGGCTTTTTTCAAAACCTTACAGAACTGTAGCATATCCGGTCCGCATAGGCAATCCGCAGAGGTAAGAGCCGGCGATTTATATTGTTCGGAATATTGGATTTAATAAGAAAAAAGGTATGTCTGTACAGCAGGAAATCGAAACCTGTTCTGCTTGTTCGGCAGGAGCCGGAGAAGATATTTCGGCATATTTTACCATGATTCTCCAATTCCCCAGATTGATTTTGAGAATCTTTCCTGTTTTAAAGGAAAGAATTGTCGGGATTGTTTTATGGGTGTATAATGCTTTCGTATGTCTGAAAGGTGTTTTTTGCGTAAAAACGCAGGATTTTTATTATGAATTTTCTTGTAAAATGGGAACAAAGATTCGGCAGATGGGCGATTCCGAATCTGACCAAATTTATTATTCTGACTTATGGTGCAGGGTACATTCTGGCTCTGATCGGGGCCTTTTCAGGGAATTCTTCCGGGATTTCATCCCTGCTTGTTCTCTCGCCGTCATTGATTCTGAAAGGTCAGATCTGGCGTCTGTTTTCCTGGCTGCTGATCCCTCCGGGAACGCTTACCTTGTCGGCATTTGATTTTCTGACCCTGATCATGCTCGTTACATACTACCAGCTTGGTACAGCGCTGGAGCGTGCCTGGGGCGATTTCATGTATAACGTATACATTTTTTCAGGACTGATCATGACGGTCGTCGGTGCGTTTCTGCTGTATGCCTTCACGGGTGTGGATTACGGCGGTCTGTTTTCCACCTTCTACGTAAGTCTGTCCATTTTTCTCGGTTTTGCAATGACGTATCCGGAACAGCGGATGCTCGTTATGTTTATCATTCCGATTAAGATCAAATTTATTGCATTCATTGACATCTTTTATCTGGTTTATTCCATCGTACAGGCAGCGCAGTACGGACTCTGGCTGCCGGTGCTGGTTATGATCCTTTGTTCCCTGACAGGTACGATCCTGTTCTTCTTCGGGACAAAAGGCTATGAATTGCTGCGGAACCGTCCGCGACAGAGAGTCTTTAAAAAGAAGGCAAATGACGGAAAGACCATTTATATCCGGCTGCAGAGGGGAAATCCCGGTGCACAGAATAACGCTCCTCCGCCTGCGGATCAGAAAACTGCAGGTCAAAGAGAGACTTCCGGCGGTCCAAAGATCGATCGCAGGATCTTTTCGCCGCAGAGGGACGGCAGCATACATCGCTGTGCAGTCTGCGGGCGTACGGAACTGACGGATCCGAATCTGGAATTTCGTTTCTGTTCAAAGTGCGCCGGTAATTATGAATATTGTACCGAGCATCTGCACGATCATGTGCATATTCAGATGCAAGGTCCGCAAAATTGAACTTTTGTCTTTGTACACAATCAGGAAAACAGGAGAAGTATGAGTAAGAAACCATTTGTAACGGCTGAAAAACTGGAAGAAATCGTGAAACAGATCCCGACCCCATTTCATCTTTATGATGAGCGTGGTATCCGGGAGAATGTAAAGGCTGTCTATGAAGCCTTTTCCTGGAATCCCGGATTCCGGGAGTATTTTGCTGTCAAGGCCAATGCCAATCCGTTTTTGATGAAGATCCTCCATGAATACGGATGCGGATCGGATTGTTCTTCCATGACGGAACTTATGCTCGCGGAGGCCTGCGGCATTACCGGAAATGAGATTATGTTTTCATCGAACGATACACCTCCCGCAGAGTATAAGAAGGCATATGAGCTCGGAGGCATCATTAATCTGGATGATTTTACAGATGTGGAGATTCTCGAGGATACGCTCGGGTTTATTCCGGAAAAGATCAGCTGCCGTTATAATCCGGGCGGATTTTTTGAATTATCAAACGGGATCATGGATAATCCCGGCGATTCGAAGTACGGAATGACGACAGGACAGCTGTTCAAGGCATTTAAGATGCTTAAGGAAAAGGGAGCAAAGGTCTTCGGGATTCATGCTTTCCTTGCCAGCAATACGGTGACGAATGAATACTATCCCGAACTTGCAAAGGTTCTGTTTAACCTTGCTGTTCATCTGAAGGAAGAAACCGGGGCTAAAATCGGCTTCATCAACCTTTCCGGTGGTGTCGGGATCCCCTACAGACCGGATGAAGAGCCGAACGATATCCGAAAGATCGGAGAAGGTGTACGGGAGGCGTATGAGCAGATTCTTGTTCCGGCCGGCATGGGTGATGTGGCAATCTACACGGAGATGGGGCGGTTTATGATGGGACCCTACGGCGGTCTTGTTACCCGTGTCATTCATGAAAAGCATATTTACAAGGAATACATCGGCTGTGACGCCTGTGCAGTCAATCTGATGCGCCCGGCAATGTATGGTTCCTACCATCATATAACCGTTATGGGAAAAGAAGATCTTCCGTGCGATCATGTCTATGATGTGGTGGGATCTCTCTGCGAAAACAATGACAAGTTTGCCATTGACAGAGAACTTCCGGAAATCAGAAAAGGAGATCTGCTTTTCATTCACGATACGGGGGCACACGGTTTTTCGATGGGATACAACTACAACGGAAAGCTCTGGTCTTCTGAAGTGCTTCTTCATGAAGACGGCAGCTTTGAAAAGATTCGCCGTGCGGAACAGCCGAAGGATTACTTTGCTACTCTGGATTTCACTCCGGAGTATGCATACATGAAGGAACGCGGCTGGTCCTGAACGTATGAAAAATACGGATATGACGGATCTGTACATGCTATTTTCGGCTTAAATGCTTTAGCAGGGATATAAGAAACACGACAGGAGAAAAAATATGAGTGAAGACATCAGGAGCAGACTGGAAGAGATCTGCAGCCGAACCGTAAAATGTCTGGAGGAGGCGGCAAATTCGGAAACTTTGAATGAGATCCGGGTTGCTGTTCTCGGGAAGAAAGGTGAACTGAAGGAACTGATGAAGGGCCTGAAGGATGTTGCGAAAGAAGAACGTCCCAAGGTCGGTCAGATGGTGAATGAGGCGCGGGATCTGATTGAACAGAATATCGCAATGGTTCGCGATCGGATCGAAAAAGAAAAAATGCTCTATGATCTTGAGCATGAAAAGCTGGATGTGACGCTTCCCGGCAGAAAAGCTGAGATCGGACACCGCCACCCGAACCAGATTGCTCTTGAAGAAGTGGAACGGATCTTTGTCGGAATGGGATATGAGGTCGTTGAAGGACCTGAGATCGAATACGATGAATATAATTTTACCAAGCTGAATATTCCGGCAGACCATCCCGCAAAGGATGAACAGGATACATTCTATATCAATAAAGAGATCGTTCTGCGGACGCAGACATCACCCGTTCAGGCCAGAGTCATGGAAGAAGGGAAACTGCCGATCCGTATGATTTCTCCCGGACGTGTTTTCCGTTCTGATGAGGTGGATGCGACACATTCTCCGTCCTTCCATCAGGTGGAAGGGCTTGTTGTTGATAAGAACATCACGCTGGCAGATCTGAAAGGAACACTGCAGGAATTTGCCAGGGCTGTTTTCGGACCGGAAACAAAGACGAAATTCCGGCCGCATCATTTCCCGTTCACGGAGCCCAGTGCGGAAATGGATGTCAGCTGCTTCAAATGCGGCGGAAAGGGCTGCCGTTTCTGTAAGGGAGAAGGCTGGATCGAAATACTTGGCTGCGGCATGGTGCATCCGCATGTTTTCGAGATGTGCGGAATCGATCCGAACGAATATACCGGTTTTGCGTTCGGTGTCGGTCTGGAGCGTATAGCGCTGCTGAAATATGAAATTGACGATATGCGGCTTCTTTATGAAAATGACATCCGCTTCCTGAAACAGTTCTGATAAGGATTTTGTCACAGCGGATCTTCAACAGGCACCTCTGTATTTCACAAACGGTGCAAGGCTTGTAAACAGGAGGATATATGAACACTTCACTTTCATGGATCAAACGCTATGTGCCGGATCTGGATGTCACGCCTCAGGAATATTGTGACGGCATGACTCTTTCCGGAACAAAAGTTGAAAATTATACAGAAACGGATGCGGATCTGGACAAGATCGTTGTCGGACGCGTCATGAAACAGGAACCGCATCCGGATTCGGATCATCTTGTGATCTGCCAGGTCGATGTCGGAACAGAAACGCTGCAGATCGTGACGGGAGCACCGAACTGCAGGGAAGGCATTCTGACACCGGTCGTTCTTCCGGGCGGACGTGTTGCAGGCGGACATGACGGGAAAATGACGCCGGGCGGCATTGAAATCAAAGCCGGAAAACTTCGCGGTATCGAATCTTACGGAATGATGTGTTCGATCGAGGAACTTGGCAGCAGCCGTGAATTCTATCCGGAAGCGCCGGAGTACGGGATCTATATCTTTTCAGAGGACGACGGTGTCGTTCCGGGAGATGATGCGATCGAGGCACTGGGTCTTCATGATGTCAATATCGAATATGAGATCACTTCAAACCGGGTAGACTGCTACAGTGTGATCGGAATAGCGCGCGAGGCGGCTGCGACTTTTGATAAACCCTTCCTTCTGCCGGAAATCACTCCGACCGGAAACGAAGAAGATGTAAATGACTACCTTACAGCCGAGGTTCTGGATGCGGATCTCTGCCCGCGTTTCATGGCCCGCGTCGTAAAGAATATCAAGATCGGTCCTTCTCCGAAATGGATGCAGCGTGCACTTGCTTCTTCCGGAATCCGTCCGATCAACAATCTTGTCGATATTACGAACTATGTCATGGAAGAATACGGTCAGCCTATGCATGCCTATGATCTGGATACGATCGCAGGCCGCAGGATCGTCGTAAAAAGAGCCGCCGACGGCGAAAAATTC
>JABUSX010000298.1 GCA_021442545.1 Eubacterium sp.
CTTTATATTTTACTAAAGGCTGCGGGTCTTCTGCAGCCTTTATGCCTTGATGAACCCGTGGTTATGTATTCATGTACTATTGATCCGTTTATTTAATACGAAATATTGATATCTGCAGATATCAGATCAGAAAGGATAATATGATATGAAGATCATTATGCTTGGCGCACCGGGAGCAGGAAAAGGAACACAGGCGGATCGTATTTCTAAGAAATATGATATTCCGCATATTTCAACCGGAGATATTTTCCGTGAAAATCTTCGCCAGGGAACTCCTCTCGGAAAACAGGCGAAGGAATACATGGACCAGGGACTTCTTGTTCCGGATGAGCTGACCTGCAATCTGGTTGTTGACAGAATCGCGCAGGACGACGCTGCTGAAGGCTACATTCTGGATGGCTTTCCGCGTACGGTTCCGCAGGCCGAAGCTTTGACAGCGGCTTTGAAGGAACGTGGAGAGGCGGTTGATTTTGCCATCGATGTTGATGTTCCGGATTCTTTTATTATGGAACGCATGAGCGGCCGCAGAAGCTGTCCGAAGTGCGGAGCAGGTTATCATGTGGTCTTTCTTGCACCTAAGCAGGAAAATATCTGTGACCAGTGCGGTTCCGAACTCGTACAAAGGGATGATGATAAGCCTGAAACGGTTTCAAAACGACTTGATGTGTATCATGCCCAGACGCAGCCGCTGATCGAGTATTACACAGCTGCCGGTGTGCTTAAGACAGTTGACGGAACCCGGAAAATGGATGAAGTTTTTGAAGAAATTATTTCTATCTTAGATTAAAGCTGAGGGCTGAGAAGTATGGCTGTTTCCATAAAGAGTAAGACAGAAATTGAAAAAATGAGAGAATCATGCCGGCTTCTCGAGAAGGTTTTTGCTCATCTTGCTTCCATGATCGAACCGGGTATTTCCACACTCGAGATAGACAGGGAAGGAGAAAAGGAAATACGTGCCTGCGGCGGTATTCCCAATTTTAAAAATTACGAAGGCTACCCGGCCTCGATCTGTACATCGGTAAACGATGAGGTGGTGCACGGTATTCCCAAAAAGAATGTTATTCTGCAGGAAGGGGATATTATCAGTCTGGATGCAGGTCTGATTTATAACAACTATCATTCGGACATGGCCCGTACCTTTGGCGTCGGCAGCATCTCCGCGGAAGCACAAAGGCTGATCGATGCCACAAAGCAGAGCTTTTTTGAAGGAATAAAGAAAGCACGTGCCGGTTGCCACCTATATGACATTTCAAATGCAATTGCCGACTATATCGATGGTTTTGGTTATGGAATCGTACAGGATCTTGTCGGCCACGGAATCGGTACAAAACTTCATGAAGATCCGCAGATTCCCAATTTCCGTCAGGCAAGAAGGGGTATACGTCTTCGGGCGGGTATGACTCTTGCGATCGAACCTATGATTACGGCCGGAACATGGGAAGTGGAATGGCTGGATGATGACTGGACGGTTGTGACAGCTGACGGATCGCTGGCTGCTCATTATGAAAATACGGTTCTTATCACGGACGGTGAACCGGAGATCCTGACAATGAGCGGTCTCATTTAGCATTTTTTCACCTTACAGGAGACAGATTGATTTGAAGCAATGGAAGGCAGGCATGTTCGCCAGAAGCCTGGCCGGACATGATCAGGGTTTGCTTTATGTTGTGATGGATGCTGACGAAAGAAACGTTTTGCTGACAGACGGAAAGCATCACCCTGTTGAGAAACCAAAAAAAAAGAACCGGCGACATGTTCAGCCGGATTTTGAAGAAAGCGGATTGTTTTCTGCAGACGAAAAACGAAAGTGCAGTGCAGATGAAAATGCCGCAGTACGAAAAGCAATTAAGGTCAAGGAGGGCAGGTAATGTCAAAAGCAGATGTGATTGAAGTGGAAGGAGTTGTGCTGGAGAAGCTGCCGAATGCCATGTTCCGCGTAGAACTGGAAAATAAGCATGTCGTGCTCGCACATATCAGCGGTAAACTTCGGATGAACTTCATCCGGATCCTGCCGGGCGATAAGGTGACCATGGAACTGTCGCCTTATGATCTTAATAAAGGAAGAATCATCTGGCGCGATAAATAAGCTTGCACCGGAAGTTTGTTTCTGTTATAATGCTCTTTGCGTTTCCGGGCTTTGCAGTCTGCTGACCCACATTCTGCAGAACTTTCGGAAGCGTGAAAAATGAAAAAGGGGGAGCTGCCCCGGAAGAAAGGAGGATACTCATGAAGGTCAGATCTTCAGTAAAGCCGATCTGTGACAAATGCAAGGTCATCAAGAGAAAAGGCAGTATTCGTATCATTTGTGAGAATCCAAAACACAAACAGCGCCAGGGCTGAACCCTCTCGGCTTTGGACTTAATCCTCTCTGTTAGGCTGACAGAGGGAAAGGCCGTATTCGTCGTGTACGGCTGGATGCGACAGAGGCATCCCATTTAAGTAGGTATTTTTAAGAAGGAGGAAAGATACATGGCTCGTATAGCTGGTGTAGACTTACCAAGAGACAAGCGTGTAGAAATAGGACTTACCTATATCTACGGAATCGGAAGAACTTCATCCAACAGAATTCTTGCAGATGCAGGCGTTGATCCGAATACGCGTGTGCGTGATCTGACGGATGACGAAGTGAGAAAGATCGCTTCCGTGATCGATGAAACACAGGTCGTGGAAGGTGATCTCCGCAGACAGACGGCAATGGACATTAAACGTCTTATGGAAATCGGCTGCTATCGCGGTATCCGTCACAGGAAGGGACTTCCTGTACGCGGACAGAAGACGAAAACCAATGCCCGTACCAGAAAGGGTCCGAGAAGGACTGTTGCGAATAAGAAGAAATAAATATTGACAGACAGATTATTTTGAAAAGGTAGGTTAGTTTTTTATGCCGAAGAATAAAAGAACGACAAATAAACGTCGTGTGAAAAAAAACGTTGAACGCGGACAGGCGCATATCCAGGCATCCTTCAACAATACGATCGTAACACTGACGGATACCGAAGGAAACGCTCTTTCCTGGGCCAGCGCAGGCGGTCTCGGATTCCGCGGTTCAAGGAAATCTACTCCTTATGCTGCTCAGATGGCAGCAGAGACAGCGACAAAAGCGGCTCTGATCCATGGTTTGAAGTACGTGGATGTTTTCGTAAAAGGACCGGGAAGCGGCAGAGAAGCTGCTATTCGTGCGCTGTCCGCAGCAGGACTTGAAGTAACCAGTATCTGTGATGTGACGCCGGTGCCGCATAACGGCTGCCGTCCGCCGAAGCGTAGAAGGGTATAAGGAGGAAGTCAGACATGGCAGTAAACAGAGTTCCCGTACTTAAACGGTGCAGATCTCTTGGTCTGGATCCGACATATCTGGGAATTGATAAGAAATCGAAACGTGAGCTGAAGCGCAGCAGCCGTAAGCTTTCCGAGTATGGTATGCAGCTTCGCGAAAAACAGAAAGCAAAATTTATTTATGGTGTTCTGGAAAAACCGTTCCGCAACTATTATAAAAAAGCGGACCGCATGAAAGGACAGACGGGTGAGAATCTGATGGCTCTTCTGGAGCTTCGTCTGGATAATATCATTTTCCGTCTTGCTTTTGCCAGAACGCGCCGTGAAGCCAGACAGATCGTTGATCATAAGTTTGTCACGGTAAACGGAAAGGTCGTGAATATCCCGTCCTATTCCTGCAAGCCGGGTGATGTGATCGAGATCAGAGAAGCGCAGAGATCCTCTCAGCGCATGAAAGATGTTCTGGAAGCAACCGGCGGAAGAGCCGTTCCGTCATGGCTGGATTGTGATCAGGAGAGCATGAAGGGTTCGGTCAAGGAAGTTCCGTCACGTGACGTGATTGATGTTCCGGTTGATGACATGTCCATCGTCGAGCTCTATTCGAAGTAAAAAGGAGGAGCACATAAGGTGTTCGATTTTAACAAACCCAAAATTGAGATCGCAGAGATGTCCGATGATAAGCGTTTCGGACGGTTTGTTGTTGAACCGCTTGAGCGTGGTTACGGTACGACGCTGGGGAATTCTCTCAGGAGAATCATGCTTTCTTCGCTTCCCGGCGCAGCTGTCAGTCAGGTTAAGATCGACGGTGTTCTTCATGAATTCAGCACGATTCCCGGTGTGAAAGAGGATGTTACCGAGATTATCATGAATCTTAAGAATCTCGCCATCCGAAACACCAGTGAGACGGATGAGCCGAAGACAGCCTACATCGAGTTTGAGGGTGAGGGTGTTGTTAAAGGCGCAGACATCCAGGTTGATCAGGACATTGAGATCATGAATCCGGATCAGACGATCGCTACGCTGAACGGCGGTGCGGACAGCAGACTGTTCATGGAACTTACGATCACGAACGGCCGCGGGTATCTGGGCGCCGATAAGGAAAAGCCGGAAGATATGTCAATCGGCGTGATCGCGGTTGATGCCATCTTTACACCGGTTGAACGCGTAAATATGGAAGTGGAAAACACACGTGTCGGTCAGGTGACGGATTTTGACAAGCTGACACTGGATATTTTCACAAACGGTACGCTCGGTGCAGACGAAGCCGTGAGTCTTGCAGCAAAGGTTCTCAGTGAGCATCTGAAGCTTTTTATTGAGCTTTCCGAACATGCCATGACGGCAGAAGTCATTGTGGAGCCGAGAATGGGCGAAAAAGATAAGGTTCTGGAGATGAATATCGATGAACTGGAACTTTCCGTCCGTTCCTACAACTGCCTGAAACGGGCCGGCATCAATACGGTTGAAGAGCTTTGCAATCGTACGTCGGAAGACATGATGAAAGTCAGAAATCTCGGAAGAAAATCTCTTGAAGAAGTTCTGGCTAAATTGAACGAGCTTGGTCTTTCACTCAGACCCGGCGAGGAATAAGTTCGGCAGGGCGGGAGTAAAACCAAAGTGTATCCTGCCTGAAGAGATACATGACAACGGAAACTGGCGGACGGCCGGTAAGACCGATGGAGCGCGGCTGCCTGTCCCGGAAGGAGGAACAATATGGCAAAATACAGAAAACTCGGCAGAACATCCGATCAGAGAAAAGCACTGCTTCGCAATCAGGTTACGAATCTTCTTTATCATGGTCATATCCGTACGACGGAGACCAAAGCGAAGGAAGTCCGTAAGATCGCAGAAGGCCTTATCGCGCTGGCGATTCGCGAAAAGGATAACTTTGAGACGGTTACGGTCACAGCGAAAGTTCCTGTTAAGGATGCAAACGGCAAGCGTGTGAAAGAGGTTGTTGACGGACATAAGGTCAGCAAATATCAGGAAGTTGAGAAAGAGATCCGTAAGGATATGCCTTCCAGACTTCATGCACGTCGTCAGATGCTGAAGGTTTTCTATCCGGTAACCGAAGTTCCGGAAGAAGGAAAAGGCCGGAAGAAGAAAACGAAACAGATCGACATGCCGGCAAAAATGTTTGATGAGATCGCCCCGAAGTATGTAAACCGTAACGGTGGTTATACAAGAATCATCAAGATCGGTGAGCGAAAAGGTGACGGTGCGATGGAGGTTCTTCTCGAACTCGTATAAGATCAGAAACTTTTTATGAGACGGAATCTGGCTTCGGGCAGGTTCCGTTTTTCAGTTTGTAAGGATGTGCCTAATGGAGAAGAAGCGGTTACTTTTTATTTATAATCCTTTGTCGGGAAGAAGAACGATCAAAGACAAGCTGTATGACATTATCCAGATCTTTTCAGAATCCGGATATGATATTCTGATCCATCCCACGCAGGCTGAAAAAGATGCCCGTGATACGGTTTCCCGTCTGGGCGGTGAGTGCAGTCTGATTGTCTGCAGCGGGGGCGACGGTACTCTGAACGAAGTTGTGACGGCTGTTATGGACGGAGATATCAAAAAGGACATCGGATATATACCGGCCGGAAGCACGAATGATTTTGCACACAGCCTGGATCTTTCCAGAGATCTTGTTGAGGCTGCAGGCAACATTCTGAATGAAAAAGGGTTTGCCTGTGATGTCGGCTGGTTTAATTCCAGGTAT
>JABUSX010000386.1 GCA_021442545.1 Eubacterium sp.
TTACATGACAGAACAGAACCGGAAGGCACCCCTTACTGCACCGAATTTCTGCATGCTTCTCCGGAAATATATCGGAGGAGGTCATCTCCTCTCTGTAAGTCAGCCCGGTCTGGAACGTGTAATCGAACTGGAGATTGAACGCAGGGATGAAATGGGAGATCTGCGGCGCTGGAAACTGATCGCTGAGATCATGGGTAAGCACAGCAATCTGATTCTCGTAAATGAAGAAAACCGGATTGTGGATGCGATCAAACATATTCCGTCATCAGTCAGTTCTGTGCGGGAAGTTCTTCCGGGAAGGGAATGGTTTATTCCGAATACGGCCGGTAAGTCAGACCCTTTATCTGCCGCGCCTGAACTGCTTGCAGACCGTATCACAGAATCCGGAAAACCACTGTACAAGGCCATCTACTCCTCTCTCACCGGTTTCTCGCCCTCCATGGCAGAAGAAGTCTGTTTCCGGGCCTCTCTCGATGGTGCGCGTCAGGCATCTTCTTTTTCCGGTACGGAAAAATACCGCCTTCAGGAAGCGCTGCATTCTGTCATGGGAACCGTAAAACAGAAGGATTTTCATCCCTGTATGATACTGCAGTCGAAGATGCCGCTGGAATTTTCGGCGGTGAAGATGAAAATCTACGAAGATCATCCGGTTCTTCCTTATGATTCTCCTTCAGTTCTTACGGAAGCCTTTTTCCGTGAAAAAGAAAGACAGACGCGGATCCGCCAGAAAAGTGCCGATCTGCGTCATATTGTGCAGACGGCTCTGGAACGTCAGGTCAGAACCTTATCTCTTCAGGAAAAGCAGATGAAAGATACGGAGAAGAAGGATATCTGCCGCCTGTACGGTGAACTTCTCTATACCTGGGGATACAGCATTCCGGCCGGTGAAAAGCAGGCAGAACTGGATAATTACCATGACGGAACCCGGATTACCGTACCGCTCGATCCGCAGCTTTCTGCGGCCTCAAATGCAGAAAAATACTATGCACGCTATACAAAACTCAAACGAACAGCCGAGGCTTTACACGTACGTATGAATGAGACGCGCACGGCATTGTCTTATCTCGAGACAGTACTTCAGTCGCTGGAATCAGCCTCCGACGAGGGGGATCTGTCCCAGATCCGTCAGGAACTGATCGACAGCGGTTACATACGAAAAACGAAACAAAACCAGAAAAAACGAATTCCTTCCGGTGAACCGCTTCACTTCCGTTCATCAGACGGCTTCGAAATATGGGTGGGGAAAAACAATTATCAGAATGAGGAGGTATCCTTCCGGATCGCCTCCGGTGAGGACTGGTGGTTCCATGCAAAGAAAATTCCCGGTTCTCATGTGATTCTGAAATCAGCCGGAAGGGAAGTGCCGGACCGGGCCTTTGAAGAAGCCGCTTCTCTTGCGGCTTATTATTCAAAGGGAAAGCTTGCACCGAAAGTTGAGATTGATTATACTTTAAGGAAGAATCTCAGAAAACCCTCCGGTGCACAGCCGGGGTTTGTTGTGTATTATACGAATTATTCCATGATGGCAGAACCTGTTGTCGCGGGCCCCGTACAGCTTGGAAATTCGTATTGAACGTTATAGCAGACAGGTACATTATACTGTTTCGTTGTCAGTATTCCATATAGAAAGATCATTCGGACATGCAAAAGGGGAGCAGCCGCAAACAAAACAGAACGGAGCATGAACAGCAGTCAGCAGCGCGCCGGGTAATCCGTTATGAACCGGATCCGTACCAGGGACTTACCCGGGAACAGGTTCAGGAACGGATCCGTCAGGGCTGGGACAATCGTGCGGTGGCTCCGCCTTCAAAATCCGTCAAGGATATCATCAAAAGCAACGTCCTTACCTATTTCAACATTATCTTTCTGATTATCAGCATTCTTCTTTTCATGGTCGGAGCATATCGTGAGATGCTCTTCCTTCCGATCGTCATAATGAATGCTCTGATTGGTATCGTGCAGGAACTGCATGCCAAGAAGACCCTGGATAATCTCAATATGCTGAATGCGCCGAAGGCACAGGTCGTGCGGGAAGGCAAGATCTTCACGATTCCGGCTGAGAGCCTTGTACTGGATGATATCGTGGTTTTCCAGGCCGGAAATCAGATCACGGCAGACGCCGTTATTTCTGAAGGCAGTGTATCGGTCAATGAGGCTCTCCTGACCGGTGAATCGGATGAAATCCGAAAGAATCCGGGTGATATGCTTATGTCCGGTTCTTTTATTGTGTCCGGAACCTGTTATGCACGGCTGGAGAGAGTCGGTGCTCATTCCTATATCAATAAGCTGACGGCACAGGCTAAAACGATGAAGACCGGCGAGCAGTCGGAAATGATCCGTTCCCTGAACCGTATCGTTCTGGCTGCCGGAATTACTCTCGTTCCGATCGGTATCATGCTCTTCTATCAGTCTTACTATGTACACCAGAATACCATTTATGACAGTGTCACCACCTCGGTTGCAGCCGTTATCGGAATGATTCCGGAAGGGCTGTATCTCCTTTCAAGTGTAACGCTGGCTGCAGGTGTTGCAAAGCTGGCTATGAAAAAGGTACTGGTTCACGACATGAAATGCATTGAAACGCTGGCACGCGTTAATGTCCTTTGTGTGGATAAGACCGGTACGATTACTGAAAATAAAATGCAGGTCGAAACTGTCAGGACACTGCCTCCGTTTGAGCAGGATAAAAGTCTGCCTCCCATTGATGAACTTCTGAGTGACTTTGCTGCTGCTCAGTCTGCAGATAATATTACGATGGAGGCTGTAAAAGCCTTCTTTGTAAAGCCAAGCGGCAGACCGGCAGATTTTGTGACCGGTTTTTCATCGACCTTTAAATACAGCAGTGCAGGCATCTCAGGGCGTTCCTATGTGCTCGGTGCTCCGGAATTTATCCTCATGGAAAAACTGCCGGATTATCAGGATATGATTGAAGAACAGAGTCGTAAAGGCTACCGTGTCCTGATTTTTGCCGAATATGCCGGAAGGCCGAACGGACAGGCTCTTACAGAGGAAACAACACCCCTTGCGCTGGTTGTTATCTCAAACAAGATCCGTAAGGATGCGGCAAAAACATTCCAGTTTTTCCATAAGCAGGGGGTCGTCGTCAAGGTCATTTCCGGTGATAACCCTGTGACGGTCTCGGAGGTTGCCACACAGGCCGGTATTGTCAATGCAGATAAGTATATCGATGCATCTACACTCAAAACCAAAGAAGACATTCGAAATGCAGTTCTTACCTATACGGTCTTCGGACGTGTAACGCCTGATCAGAAGCGGCAGTTCGTACGGGCATTGAAGGATGCCGGCCGTACGGTTGCCATGACCGGTGACGGAATCAACGATGTTCTGGCTTTGAAGGATGCGGACTGTTCGGTTGCGATGGCCGCCGGCTCGGATGCTGCAGCGCAGTCTTCACAGCTGGTCCTTCTGGATAATGATTTTTCGCGTATGCCGGAGATCGTCATGGAAGGCCGGCAGATCGTCAATAATATGGAACGTTCCGGAAGTCTGTTCCTCGTTAAGAATATTTTTTCATTCCTGCTGGCACTGTTTTCGATTATCATCGGCTTCACTTATCCGCTGAAGCCGGCACAGCTTTCGCTGATCAGTATGTTTACGATCGGTGTTCCGGGATTTTTCCTTTCACAGCTTCCCAACAGGAATCTGATCAGGGGATCGTTTATACGTAACGTTCTGATCAAAGCCCTTCCGGCTGCTCTTACGGATTTTATCGTTATTGCGTCTCTCGTAGTTTTCGGAGAAGCCTTCAATGTCAGCTCCTATGATATTTCCACGGCGTGTACGATTCTTACTCTGATCGTCGGCTTTATGATCCTTTTCCACATCATCCAGCCGATGGACAAAATCAAGTGGATCATCTTCCTTGGCTGTATAGGAGGATCTATAGTCGGCATGCTCTTTTTCCGAAGCTTTTTCGGAATCACAGGTATGTCGGTACGCTGCGTCATGCTCTTCGTAGTATTCTCCATTGCCACAGAGCCGATCCTGCGCTATCTCATCAAGCTTACTGAATTTCTTGCAGGACTGGCGGATCGTTCTGTAAAAACCGGAAAACCGTCTTCTAAAGGAGGTTCGAAATCATCTGACGGACCCACTATAAAAGAGAGAATATCGAAGATGCGCAGAGAAAAGTAAAAGCAGAACGGGCTGTACACCAATACAACTTTATATGCTGTTCCGGAATCTCATTTTCCCACAAAAAAAACCTCATTCGTCAGATTTTATCCGGCGAATGAGGTTTAATTAATTACGTGCTGTATATCAGACCGGATAGGCTCCGTTCTCTCTGTCTGCCTTTGTCACATCCAGACCTGTCTGCTGTGCATCACGATACTTGAAGTAATCGGTTGCGACCTGCGGGAACAGGGCATAGCTGAGAACGTCCTCGTCCTGCTGCTTGTATGCTCCAAGCTCCTTGTCCAGTGTTTCAAGCTCAGGCTTCAGATCATCTGCGGGACGATGTGTGATCGGTTTTACGCCGTCAAGGGCTTTTTCCTGCAGCTCACTGTTGACCGGATCTGTCGTTGCACCGTAGCGGCCTGCAAGGATATCCTTCGTCTCTTTCGTAATCATCTTGTAACGCTCGCCCATAACAACATTAAAGACAGCCTGCGTACCGACGATCTGTGAAGAAGGTGTAACAAGAGGCGGATTGCCAAGATCTTTCCGGACATTCGGAACTTCTTCAAGCACATCATAGAACTTGTCTTCTGCATGCTGCGTGGCAAGCTGGCTTGTCAGATTTGAAAGCATACCGCCCGGCACCTGATAGACAAGCGTCTTGATGTTGACGCCGAGGTTTTTCGGATTCAGAAGTCCGTTGGCCAGACATTCGTCACGGTACGGACGGAAATAATCCGCAATTTCTTCCAGCTGCTTCATATCCAGTCCGGTATCATAAGGTGTTCCGCGGAATACTTCAGCCATAACTTCCGTTGCCGGCTGTGAAGTTCCGAGTGCAAACGGACTGATCGCTGTGTCGATAATATCCACGCCGGCTTCTACGGCCTTCATGCAGGTCATGCTGGCTGCTCCGGAAGTATAGTGCGTATGCAGCTCAATCGGAAGCTTTGTGGTCTCTTTCAGAGCCGTAATAAGTTCTGTTGCCTGGTAAGGCAGAAGCAGACCGGCCATGTCTTTGATACAGATGGAATCGGCACCCATATCTTCGATCTGGCGGGCTTTCTTCGTCCAGTATTCCAATGTATAGGAATCTCCCAGCGTATAGGAAAGCGCCACCTGCGCTTCCACGCCTTCTTCCTTACGGGCAGCATTTACACTGGATTCGAGATTTCTGAGATCGTTCATGCAGTCGAAAATACGGATGATATCGATACCGTTTTCGGCGGATTTCCGTACAAAATATTCCACAACATCATCGGCATACGGACGATAGCCGAGAATATTCTGGCCGCGGAAAAGCATCTGCAGCTTCGTTTTCTTGAAGCCTGCACGAAGCAGACGAAGACGCTCCCACGGATCTTCCTTCAGGAAACGAAGGCAGGCATCAAAGGTTGCACCGCCCCAGCATTCTACGGCACGGTAACCGATATTATCCATTTTTTCAAGTATGGGCAGCATGACCTCAGTCGGCATGCGCGTTGCAATCAGGGACTGGTGTGCATCACGCAGAACCGTTTCCGTGATCTGTAAGGGTTTTTTCTGTTGTTCAGGCATATTACTCTCCTTCCTGCTGCGGATTCATATCCGTAATCAGACAAAGAATCAAAAAAGTATTACATAGACAAAAGAATAAATAAATGAGACTTTATGAATCATCCACTATCACGATTACACAGGAACTCCCATTCACTTTTTGAAAGCATGGATATTCAGATTATGGAAATTCCTGTACAGGTACCTACATGACTCCGAAAACGGCCATAAACGTACCTGCCGCAACGGCAGTACCGATAACACCTGCGACGTTCGGCCCCATGGCATGCATCAGCAGGAAGTTCGTCGG
>JABUSX010000182.1 GCA_021442545.1 Eubacterium sp.
ATCCCTGCCGGATCCGTTAATAAAGAGAAACACAGCCGGCCGTTCTCCTTCTACGAAGGAAGAGGCATTCTTTGTACAGGAATTTTCATCTCTGCTGGGGATGGAAGAGGTCTTTGCCGATGATGATTTCTTTAAACTGGGCGGAAACTCGATTAAGGTTATGTCACTGGTAATGCGTGCATCGAATGCAGGTTATACTCTTAAGTACGGGGAAGTGTTTGACAACCCCACTCCGGAGGCGCTGGCGAAGCTCTGCCGGGAAGATGCCGGACACGTGTCAGATGAAGGTGTGATGAAATCCGGTCAATTCGATCCGGATGCGGAAGATTCAAATACACAGAGGGATTCTCAGGATTCAAAGAATGTGAAATCGGACGAAAGCATGGATGAAAAAATAGAGGCGTTACTCCGGCAGAATACGTTAGATGCCTTCAGTGAAGGAGAGAAGCTTCCTCTGGGGAGGGTTCTTCTTTGCGGTGCCACAGGTTTTACGGGCATTCATGTACTGTATGAGATTATGGAAGACACAGATTCGGAGGTTGTGTGTCAGGTAAGAGCCGCTGATGAGGAACATGCCGCACGCAGACTGGACTCCATATATTTCTACTATTACGGACATTCTGTCTTCGAATCCTATCCCGGACGGGTGTATGTATCAGCGGGAGATATCACCCGGCAGGAAAGTCTGGCTTCAATATCGGATATTGACACGGTGATAAACTGCGCCGCACTCATAAAGCATTTCTCTGATAAAGATGATATTGAGGATGTCAACTACCGGGGAGTAATGCACCTTATTGAATATTGCAGAAATACAGGAGCCCGCCTTGTTCAGACTTCGACTTTGGGCATTTCAGGGATTATTCCCTGTGATCTTGACAGGTGTCTGACAGAGCATACGCTGAACTTTGGTCAGAATACAGCCGACAACAAATATACTTACAGTAAATACCGTGCCGAGGAGGCTGTTCTGACTGCTGTGTGTGCCGGAGAGATCAGTGCAAAGATCATGCGTCTGGGAAATCTGACGGCGCGCTATCCGGACGGTGAGATTCAGCTGGTTTTCCAGTCGAACGGATGGGTCAATCGCATCAGATCGCATTACCTGATGGGATGCTACCCGTATTCGTTCTTTGATGTTATGGAAGACATATCTCCGATTGATAAGGTGGCGGAGGCCATTGTAAAGCTTTCACAGACACCGAGGCAGTGTACGGTTTTCCATATCAGCAATCCGAACCGTATCAGTGTCGGAGATTTCTACCGTATATGCGATATGGAGGGACTGACCATGAAACCGGTAGAAGAAACCGTATACAGAGAGGTCGTATACGAGGGGATGAAAAACCCGGAGAACGCACGATTTTTCACGGGATTTCTTGCGTATGACGAAAGGAATCCGAAAGGCCGCCCGGCCGATTGGGATGAGAGATATACAAAACAGGTTTTGCTGCGCATGGGCTTTTACTGGCCGATGATTGACAGGGAATATGTCAGGAGGTTTGTAGACAATCTCAAGGCTTTCCTGATCGATGTGGATTGATTTCCATAAAGCGGCAAATCTGAATTATTCGGAAACCATCAGAAATACAGGTTTACTTTAAGAAACTTTTATGGTAAAGTATTCGGGCATGATCATTTGCCCTGGTTCGGATTCCGGAGTCTCCGACCGTTTCCTGATCAGCGGCGTATTAAAAAACAGGAGGATATTTTCATGATCACAAAAGAAAAAAAGCAGGCCATTATTAAAGAGTATGCACGTACGGAAGGCGATACCGGTTCACCGGAAGTTCAGATTGCTATTTTAACGGAAAGAATCCGTGAGCTGACAGAGCATCTGAAAGCAAATCATAAGGATCATCACTCCCGCCGCGGTCTTCTGAAAATGGTCGGTAAGAGAAGAGGTCTTCTTGATTACCTGAAAGAAACGGATATTGAATGCTACCGTTCTCTGATCGAAAGGCTTGGCATCCGTAAATAAAAAATCGCACACTGCATGGCGGGTAGGAAATCTATCCGCCATGTTTTCGTGACTGGAAAATCCGGTTTTTACAGACCGGAGATTTTTCATGTAAGACGAATAGAAGAAGGAAGAAGTAAGAAGTAAGGAGTAAAGAACTGATGGAAGAAAACAAGACATTTGCAACAAAGCTGGAGAATGAATACAAGACATTTTCCATGGAACTTGCCGGACGTACACTTTCTGTTGACATCGGAAGGGTCGGCAAACAGGCAAACGGATGCGCACTGATGCATTACGGAGATACGACGGTGCTTTCCACGGCTACGGCTTCCCGGCAGCCGCGTGAGGGAATCGACTTTTTCCCGCTCTCCGTGGATTACGAAGAGAAAATGTATGCCGTCGGCAAGATGCCCGGTGGTTTTCTGAAGCGTGAAGGACGTCCCTCGGAACACGCGATCCTGACCTGCCGTGTCATTGACCGTCCGATGCGTCCTCTTTTCCCGAAGGATTATCGGAATGATGTGACTTTGAGCAACATGGTCATGTCTGTGGATCCGGCCTGCAATCCGGAAGTCGTTGCCATGCTGGGCTCGGCCATTGCAACAACGATCTCGGACATCCCCTTTGACGGTCCGATCGCCGCGACACAGATCGGTCTCATAGACGGCGAGTTTGTGGTCAATCCGACAATGGATCAGAATGCTGTCTCCGACCTGCAGCTTACGGTTGCTTCCACCCGTACAAAAGTCATCATGATCGAAGCCGGCGCAAATGAGATTCCGGAAGAAAAGATGATCGAAGCCATTTATCTGGCAGATGCGACCAATAAAGAGGTCATTACATTTATTGATCAGATCGCTGCCGAATGCGGAAAAGAAAAACACAGCTACGACAGCTGTGCAATTCCGGAAGAACTGTTTGCGGCGATGAAAGAGATCGTTCCGGAAGCGGAAATGGAAGAAGCAGTCTTTACGGATGAGAAACAGATCCGCGATGACAATATGGATAAGGTCACCGAAAAACTGAAAGAAGCATTCGCTGAGAATGAGGAATGGCTCGCGCTTCTCGGAGAGGCCGTCTATCAGTATGAAAAGAAGACGGTCCGCAAGATGATCCTCCGCGATCAGAAACGTCCGGACGGCAGACAGATGCGTCAGATCCGTCCGCTTGCGGCTGAAGTGGATATTATTCCGCGTACCCACGGTTCTGCCATGTTTACGCGCGGGCAGACACAGATCTGCGATATCGTGACGCTGGCTCCGCTTTCCGAGGCACAGAGGATCGACGGTCTTGATCTGAATGTCACAAAGAAACGTTATCTCCACCAGTACAATTTCCCGTCCTATTCCGTAGGAGAAACGCGTCCGAGCCGCAGCCCGGGACGCCGTGAGATCGGACACGGAGCCCTTGCGGAACGTGCACTGGTTCCGGTTCTTCCGAGCGAAGAGGAATTCCCGTACTCGATCCGTGCCGTCTCCGAGACTTTTGAATCGAACGGTTCCACCTCTCAGGCTTCTGTATGTGCCTCTTCGATGGCGCTTATGGCAGCAGGTGTTCCGCTCAAATCGGCGGTTGCCGGTATCTCCTGCGGTCTGGTTACCGGTGATACGGAAGATGATTTTACGGTTCTGACAGATATCCAGGGTCTCGAGGATTTCTTCGGCGATATGGACTTCAAGGTAGCCGGTACGCATAAGGGCATCACGGCGATCCAGATGGATATCAAGATCCACGGACTGACACGCCCGATCGTGGAAGAGGCTGTTTACAGATGCAAGGATGCCAGAGAGTTTATTCTGACGGAAGTTCTTGAAAAAACGATTCCGTGCGCCCGTCCGACCGTTAATGAGTATGCACCGAAGATCGAACAGATCACGATCGATCCCGAAAAGATCGGTGATGTGGTCGGCAAACAGGGCAAGACGATCAACGAGATCATCGCACGCACCGGGGTTAAGATCGATATTGAAGAAGACGGTTCTGTCGCAATCTGCGGCACCGATGAAAAGATGATGGATCTGGCAAAGAAATATATCCAGGTCATCACGATGGACTTCGAGATGGGTCAGATCCTGGTCGGAAAGGTTGTCAGCATCAAGGAATTCGGCGCCTTCCTGGAGTTTGCACCCGGCAAGGAGGGAATGGTACATATTTCGAAAGTCGCGCGTGAACGCATCAACCATGTGGAAGATGTCCTGACGCTTGGTGATATCGTCAAGGTAAAATGCCTCGGCAAGGATCGTATGGGGCGGCTGAGCTTCTCCATCAAGGACTGCCCGCGTGAAGCCAAACCGATCAACTCCCTTGGCTGAAAATTTCCCGTTTTGCAGAGGATAGACCGGATGCGGATTCGTATAAAAAAACTGACCGATACGGCCAGAATGCCCGGAAGAGGCAGTGCGGCTGCTGCGGGATATGATCTTTATGCAGATATCATGGAACCGAAGGAACTGGGGCCTCATGAGACTATGATGGTTACGACCGGTCTTTCCATGGAAATTCCGGAGGGCTTTTTCGGTGCCGTCTTTGCGAGAAGCGGTCTCGCGGCGAAGGAAGGCCTCCGGCCCGCAAACTGTGTCGGAGTGGTCGATGCCGATTACCGCGGACCGATCACGGTGGCGCTGCATAATGACGGTGAAGTTACACGGCTGATTGAACCCGGAGAAAGGATCGCCCAGATCGTGATCATGCCTTTTCTTACAGTGGAATATGAAGAGGCAGAAGAACTGACAGAGACAGAACGAGGATCCGCCGGATTCGGAAGTACGGGAAAACACTGAGAAACACAGATCAGAAGAATTGTATTTTATCTGAAATACGAACAACATAAAAAATCCTCTCGGAAGCCGTAAGGCAGAAGAGAGGATCTTTTTAATTCTGCTTTTTGTTTTTCGGGAAAAAGAGGGCTGAGGCGTGGCTTTTCAGAAGGGCGTGCAGACCCAGACCAAGTGCTCCGCAGGAGATGATTTCTCCGATTGCGATGTAGATCATCAAAAGCGGAACGGGAAGAAGGATCCCGTAGGCAAAACGAAGGACAAGAGGGACAATAATCGTATTTGCAAGGATCGGCGGAAGCGGCCAGAAAATCTTCGCTCTGCTGCGAAGCAGATAGGTTCCGCATGCACCGAGCAGTGTAGCCAGGCTTCCGAAAAGAATATCCGGCAGCACAGCTCCTCCGAGGATATTTCCGAGCAGACATCCGATAAAGAGTCCGGGTATGGCACACGGTGTGAAAACAGGAAGAATCGTCAGTGCTTCGGCTATCCGCACCTGTACTTCGCCGAAAGAGATCGGTGAAAAGACAATTGTCAGAACGACATAGATGGCAGCGATCATGGCAGAAATAACCAGATCTTTGGTTTGTATTTTCATGATTATTTTCTCCGTAGTTTTTTTTAACGTGAGGATGGTTTCGAACTCACGGGGCATATCCTATCACAATACAGGACTGTTGGCAATATGGGATGCAATAAAGAAACGTCTGTCTTCATTTGTACACCCTGTTTTTCCGGACAAAATCGGAATATTCTTTTATTTTGCTGTAAAGAAGTGTATACTTGAAAAAATGGACAGATATTCAAATGTGTCCCGATGATAAAGGCCTTACGAAGAGGAAGAAGGTGATAGGATGCCTGATGCAAATATTACGAAGCAGGCTCTGGCCAATTCGCTGAAAAAAAATATGAGAACAAAGCCTTTTGATAAGATCAGCGTGATTGATATCTGTGAAGGCTGCGGAATGAACCGTAAGAGTTTCTATTACCATTTTAAAGATAAATATGATCTTGTGAACTGGATCTTCTATACGGATTTTATCCTGCTTTCCATAACGAAGACGTATCGGGATGGCTGGGATCTGATCGAAATGATCGCCGAGTTGTTCTATGCTGACCGTGAATTTTACAGGAGAGCGCTTGAGATCGAGGGACAGAATTCGTTTCGGGATTATTTTTATGATTCAATGATGCCGATCAT